>CAYSWE010000233.1:0-7605 GCA_964434515.1 uncultured Phycisphaerales bacterium
GGAAGGACCATCGCGCTCGCTGCGCCGACCGGGCGCGCGGCCAAGCGACTCTCGGAGGCCACCGGGCGCTCAGCAACCACGCTGCATCGCCTGCTCGAGTTCCAACCCCCGGGACGCTTCACCAAGAACGAACACGACCCGCTCGATAGCGACCTCGTCGTCGTCGACGAGACTTCGATGCTCGACACGACGCTGGCCTATGCGCTGTGTCGGGCGGTTCGTCCCGGCGCCCATCTCGTGTTTGTCGGCGACGTCGACCAACTGCCGTCCGTGGGCCCGGGGCGTGTCCTCGCCGACCTGATCGAATCCGCGAGGATCCCAGTCGCTCGCTTGACGGAGATCTTTCGGCAAGAACGCGACAGCCACATCATCACCAACGCACACCGCATCCTCACCGGATCGATGCCCGAAACCTACGCCCGTGCCGAAGACCGCGAGACCGACGGCCCGCCGAACCGCGACTTCTACGTCATCGCACAAAGCGATCCTCAGCGAGCGTTGCGCACGATCCACGAACTCGTGACGCAGCGCATTCCGAATGCTTTTGGGCTCGATCCCATGACCGACGTGCAGGTGCTCAGCCCTATGTATCGCGGCGTGCTTGGCGTCGACAGCATCAACGACTCGCTCGGCAACCTCCTCGTCCCCGGCGGCCCCGAACTGCGTCGAGGAACCCGGCGATACCGCGTCGGGGACAAGGTCCTCGCCATCCGCAACGACTACGAACTCGACGTATTCAACGGCGATCCCGGCGTGGTCAGGCAAGTCGATCCCGAAGCCAGGAAGCTCCTCGTGCACTTCAGTGGCAAGGGCAAACCCATCGAGCTGCAGGGCGAAACGCTCGATCAAGTCGTCCCGGCGTATGGAATCACGGTGCACCGTGCCCAAGGCAGTGAGTATCCAGCCGTGGTCGTCGCCCTCGATACGGCCCACTTTCTCCTGCTGAATCGTCGCCTCCTCTATACTGCGGTGACGCGGGCCCGAAAATTGCTCGTTCTCGTCGGTCCTCCTGCAGCGTTGGAGCGGGCTGTCGCTAACGATCAAGACGGAGGCCGGCATACCGGCCTCCGTGCACGTCTCTCAGCGATCCCGGATCGGCGCGCCGAGGACCGCTATGATGCGGAAGCGAAGTCCGGCTTCGTGGACCATCCCTCCCAGCACTTCCTTTGACTCGTCAACATGACCAAGGAGATCCGTTGACCCCATCCGCCGTCCGTTGGATCGCTTCCGTGCTGTTTGCTGCGTTGCTGCCGACCGCTGTCTTGACTGCACAAGAGTCGCGGCCAGCAGGCACAGAGACCAAACGACCAGCGCAAACCTCGCGCTATCGCGCGCGCCACATCCTCATCCCTTGGAAGGGATCGAGAGCCGCACAGAAGGACACGACGCTCTCGAAGGAAGAGGCCAAGGCGCTGGCTGAGAAGATCCTCGCGCGCATCAAGGAGGGTGGCAAGTTCGCCGATGAGGCTCGTGCGAACTCGGTCTGCCCGTCGAAGACCGACGGCGGTGACCTCGGTCAATACCCTGCCGGTGGCATGAACCGAGCGTTCGAACAGGCAGTCCAGTCTGCCAAGGTCGGTGACATCGTCGGTCCGATCGAAACTCCGCTCGGTTGGCACATCATCCAACGACTCGCCGTCGACAAACCCTGGCCCGATGTCGTCGCGGGCTCGCACATCCTCATCGCCTACAAGGGGGCGATGAATGCCCGCGAGTCGGTGACACGGTCGAAAGAGGAGGCCGAGGCGCTGGCGAAGAAACTCCTCGCCGAAATCAAGACCGGTAAGACGACATTCGAAGACGCAGCCCGCCAAACCAGCGACGATCCGTTCTCGGGCCGCAAAGGCGGTGATCTCGGCGAATCCCAACCATGGGACTTCTTTCCGCGCTTCGCGGACGAGCTTTGCAGTCTCGAGCCGGGTGCCGTCGGCAAAATCGTCGAGACTCCCATGGGCTTCCACATCATCCGGCGTGAAAAGGTCAACCGCCGGATGCGAGCTTCTCACATCCTCATTCCCTGGAAAGGCGCACAACGAGCGGCCGACAACGTCACTCGTACCAAGGCAGAGGCCAAGGCGCTAGCCCTCGAGATCTTCGTGAAAGCCACGAAACCTGGCGCCAACTTCGGAAGCCTCGCCAAGCAATACTCGAGCTGTCCATCGCGCGCCAGTGGCGGCGACCTGGGCGAGTTCGGACGCGGCCAGATGGTGCAAGAATTCGAGACGGCCGTGCGGAACGCGAAGGTAGGCCAGATCGTCGGCCCGGTGGAATCCGCCTTCGGCTTCCACATCATCATGCGGACGCAATAAGCTTCTACGCCGACTCACGCACCAGCGAGAAAGCGGACCGCCTCTCGCTCCACGGCCGCGAGAGCCTGGGCAACCTCGCGCGGGACAAGGACATAATGCGGCCAGGCGACGTTCGGATCCGCGACGATCGCGTACTCCCCCGCTTCTAAGCGCTTGGCGGTCGACTCGTTGACGGGGAGGAAGGGCAGCTGTCCGCCGGTGGTCAGAAAGTGCCAACGGCGACCGCCGGCGGCTTCTTCCCCCAAGTCGCGCGATTGGACGAGCTGCTTGACTTCCGCTCGTTTGGCCTTGTCGCGCTGCGCGGCCTGCCGTGCACGTTCTGCGTCGCGCTTTTGCCGACGCTCTTCGGCGCGAAGCTGCTCGAAGGCCTTGGTCTTGCCCGCGAGTTCCGCGTCGCGAGCCACGTCTCCGCCCGACTTCTTGCGAGTCACACGGGCTTCGTGTGCCAGCTGTTTGGCGCGCTCTTTGTTGATCAGCTTCGACTTCTTCAGTTCATCGAACAGGGATCCCATCGTCACAGGATACCCGGATCGACCCGCGGGCGGGGATCAGTGTCCGATCTGCAGGACGATGCCGGCGTCGACCGCGCCGGTCGGATGGTCCGAGACCTTGGGTCCTGAGTGGTAGATCAAGCGGGCCGCGAGCGGCTCCGATCGCTGGCCCAGGGTGATCGCCAGGTAGTTGCTCGAGCGCATACCGAGCGCGTTCACCGTTCGATCATAGACAAAGACTTGCTCGTAGAACTTCAGTCCCTCGAGTGCCGCAAGGCGCGGCAGCGGCGCGCCCCGAAAGCGCACGAGACCGCGCGCATCGCCGGGCACGGTGAGCGCCGGTACGACCGCGAGCGGCTGCGTATAGATCTTGCATCCGGGCGCACCATCCAAGAGAAGCGGTAGAGTCTTGCCACCCCAGGACTTGTTGGTCGCCCCGATCGCGAGAAGAGCCACGGAGCGCGTTGCAACGCGCGTCAAGGAGACCGTCTCGATCGAACTCTCGCCGTCCAGCGGCGGAACCGTCGCCCGTGTCTGGAAGCCGAACGGACAGCCGCGACCAAGGAACCGCGACCGACCCCGGAAGGACGACAGGAAGAAGCGCTCCGCATCGGTGTACCAGTAGGCCGTCTCGCGCTTGCCCGAGGACGACTTGGATTCGAAGTCGACACAGAGGTTCTTGCCCTTGGCCAAGACGAACGGCTTGTCGAGTTTGACGCGCACAATGAACGCCGCCGGCGGATTGACGGGTCGCACATCGGACGGCCAATCGACGAGTTGGTTGTTCACGACGACGCTCCGGTCCTTGCCGTGCGCCGCGTCGAAACTGTCGTCGCCGATGTTGCCCGGCATCGCAACTCCGTCGGAGGACATGGTGACGCGCAGCTGCCACTTGTGCTGCTTGTAGGTCGTCTTCTTGAGCCCGTCGCGACGAAACGCGATCTCACCGATGCGATAGCCCTTGGGGCCGATCGCGAGATCTCGCCCGCGATACACCACCAACAACCGGCTCGGCGCGAACCGTGCCGGCAAATGGAACGAGTAGTTCCCCTCCCGGTTGGTCAGATCACTCGCGACGCCGCGACCCGCCGGCACGACGAACGCTTGTGCGCCAACCGTCCCCAGCATGCCACCGATGGCCCAAATGCCGATGAGACTCGGTGCCAAAACGCATGAACGCATCCAACTTCTCTGCATGTTCTCCCTCCCTGATAGACGAAGCGCCAAAGCGACGCCTCAGCGAGAAGGGACGGAGCGACCGGGTTTTCGACACGACGACTCGAGAATTGTGCAGGACGCCAGCCGGTCAGCTCATGGCGTCGAGCGGGCGGCCTCGACGAACGTGCTCAGCAGGGGATCGGCAACGCTTGGTCCGGATGCTGGCGTCCCAGCCGGGCCGACACGCCACTCCGGGTGCCACTGGACACCGACGACGAAACTGCCGGGTGCGAACGATTCGACCGCCTCGATCGTTCCATCATCCGCCACGGCAGCCGTGCGGAGCCCAGACCCAACGTCGCAGACGGCCTGGTGGTGAACACTGTTGACGACCCTGGGCCCAGCACCGAACACGTCCGCCAGAATGCTGCCGCCATGGACCTCGAGGCCGTGCTCGTTGCCATCGTAGGCGACCGGGTCGCGATGCACGCAAGCGCCATCCACTTGGCTCGCGAGATCCTGCCAGAGGGTCCCGCCAAAGCCAACGTTGATCAGTTGGCAGCCGCGACAGATGCCAAGGATGGGCAACTTTCCGGCGACAGCAGCGTGGAGCAAAGCGAGTTCGTAAGCATCCCGCGCCGCGTCGCCGGCCCACTCAGCGCGCTGCGGCGTCTGTCCATAGGTCGAGGGCGCAACGTCCGTCCCACCGCTCAGCACGAGCCCATCGAACCCTTCGAGCAGCTCGCCCGCGAACCGTTCGTCTTTGAGATCCGGGACGAGGAACGGGAGTCCACCGGCTGCCACGAGTGAAAGCAGCATCGTCTCCTCGAGGTACTGCAGCGGCTTGTTCTTGAACAAACCACGCTCAGGATCCGGCTTTTCGAGCGAGACAGAGACCGCGATGCGTGGTCGCACGCTACCCCGGGCTGTTGGCGGTCTCGTGGCGTGTGCGACGTCGGCGCGTCAGCAGCGCAAGGGCGATCAGGCCGAGGCCGAACAACGCGAAGGTCATGGGTTCGTCGATCGGCGGGTTCTCGGCGGGTCCGGTGCCGCCGCCTTCTTGCGTTTGCTCGGTTCGCTTAGAATCGGTGTCAGCCGGATGAATCGCTGCGCCGGCAACATCGGCCCCCTCCGAAGAAACGGCCCCCTCCGAAGAAACGGCCCCCTTCGAAGAATCAGCCCCCTTCGCAGCATGGACCGACGAGGTACGGGCGGTGGCCTTGTGTGCCGGCAACGGCTTCACGGCTGCCTGAACGCACGGGCTCAGGTAGACGCTGGTCGAAGATGTGGATGGGCACGGCAAGGCGGACAGTAGCCCCGCGATCCCGAAGGCCACATGAATCAGCATGTGGTTACCTCGCGTGATGGCAGATCAGGTTGTGGAGTCGGAGACGAGGCCCGGAGCGCGCGACGTGAGCTGCCGGCGGCCGGGACAGAAGTGTAGCCTGCACTTGGCGAGTGGAGGCCAGATGGCTCCGTTTCGTTGGACAGTGAAGTGGAGCCGATAAGGGATTTCGCCCTCATGGACGAACAGAAGCTACGCCGATGCCGCAACTAGCGCAACCCGCCCGGTCGCAATCCCCGTCCGAACGTCGGACTGCGTCGCAGAAAGCGACGGTCACAGCGGCGCCTGCTCCGCCGCCGAGATCGGAAGTTCTTGCGCTGTTCCAGCCGCGGGCGGCTATCCTCCTCGCGTCGGAAGGGGGCTGGGCGACCGCTCGGTGCAAACCGGGAGGAAAGTCCGGGCTCCACAGGGCAGGGTGGTGGGTAACGCCCACCGTCCGCAAGGATAGGGAAAGTGCCACAGAGAACAGACCGCCGGCGGCGCTCACGCGTCCTCGGTAAGGGTGAAACGGCGAGGTAAGAGCTCACCGCGGGAACGGGGACGTTCCCGGCAGGGTAAACCCCACCTGGAGAAAGGCCAGATAGGAGGATCCGCGCGGCCCGTGCATGGTCCTCGGGTAGGCCGTTCGAGGCCGGCAGCGATGTCGGTCCCAGAGAAATGGTCGCCGTTGCGGTTCGCCGCGATACCAGAACCCGGCTTACGGCCTCCTTCCGACATTTTCATTCTCGCGATCGGACCGGCCCTCATACCCTAGCCCCGATGGAGCAGCCGGGAATGGAGTCTGTCTGGGTCGTGCGTCGACGAGACCTCTTCCCCGAGTGCACTCCACACGGATTCGTCCCACTGGCCCCAGCCGAGCTCGAAGCGCGCTACCTCGAACCCGCCCGCCGCGGCGGCTTCTTCGTGGAGCGCCGTTTCGCCGAGACGAATCCCGAGTGGAAGCAGATCATTTCCTACTGCGTGGTGCGCTTCGAGGGCGAGTATCTGTGGCTGGAACGGCTTCCGGCGCAGAGCGAGAGGCGTTTGCACGGCCAACTCTCGATCGGCGTCGGCGGGCACATCAACCCCATCGATGCCTCCTCGAATGGCGCTCCGGCGAGCGGTGCGGCCGCAGATGCCGACCTGATCGCCAGGGGCGCCCGCCGCGAACTCGAGGAGGAGTTGGTGATCGGCCCCGAGTTTGACCTCGCGCCGATCGGCCTCGTCAACGACGAGCGAAGCCCGGTGGGGGCCGTCCACGTCGGAATCGTCTATGGCGTCACTGCAACACACAGACCGCACGTCCGTGAAACGAGCAAGATGAAAGGTGCCTGGGGGGCACTTGCCGACATCCGAAACATGTGTCAGACTCCCCGGCCATTCGAGTCCTGGAGTGCGGAGATCCTCCGAAGCCAGGGCTGGGAGACTAGTTTCTAAGCCCGGGGGCCTCGGCCGAAGGGAGGGGCAAAGCACATCGCTCGCTATCGGCTCGTCCGTGGCGGTGTCCGGTCCGACGCGCAAACAAAAGGCAGGGATCGCGTCGACTGGCGCAGTGCTCGCTTCGCGAGCTACCGCAGCACCGTCATCAACGTTTCGAACAGCTTTGGGCTTTCGGCAAGAGCCACGACTCTTGGCCACTCCTCTGTCTCGTCGTACCCTTGGGATTCGTAAATCCAACTCAAACGCTAAATCAACGCAGAGGCTACGTGCTGTCGACTGCGTTGATCACAAGGAGGAAGCATGTCCGGTAGGGCAATCCTGACGCCTGAAAGCCCTCGCCCCAGCCTCGACCGTGAGGAGGTATTCGACCTTCTTATGAACGCGCGCCAATCCCAGTGGGTCGAACTCGAACTCACCGATGGCCGCAAGCTTGGGGGAGCCATCATCTTCAACGAGTTCAAAGGCACCGGACGGCTGATCAACATCGACGATGAGATCAGCGTCGACTTCCGGGCGGACGACATCCGCGGCGTCAAGCTGGGAGCCAAGCACCCCGTCACCGACTAGAAGCCCGGCCTCTAGCGACGGTACCAAGCGATGCCCGAGTTCCGCTAGGAACCGGGCATCTTGCCTGTACGGTCCCGCCAGAAAAGCTGTCCCGCCAGAAAAGAAGCGAGGCCGCAGTCCGTCGACTGCGGCCTCGCCTGGTAATTTCGAATGGCCACCCGCGGGGAAAGGTGAATGAGGAAAGGTACTTACCTGGAAGTCTGAAGTAAGTGATCACGAGAGGCAGCTCGGAGATTCCAACAGGCCGTCCCAATCCGAAGATCGGGACCTCGGAACTCCGCAGGCAACCAACCTGAAGAACCCCTCCCTATTGGGA
>CAYSWE010000234.1:0-7552 GCA_964434515.1 uncultured Phycisphaerales bacterium
TCGACGACGGAGCCTTTCCGTGTTCCGCCTGTTCCGCAGCGCTTCTTGAGGCGCTTGAACAGCGCTCTCGCGTCCTCATCGAGGGGGAAACCGTCGAGGACGGTCACGGTCTTGCCCTTGCGGCCGGAAGTTTCGATCCGCATGCGTACAACGCCGTCCCCGCACTCGCCGATCGTGTCGCGGGCCGTGCACGAACATTGGTCCCGGGCCTTGCCGCAGCCTGCGCACGTGCGGCCCACTTCGCTGTCCCAAACGATTCCCATGGCCGGATGATGCCGCAACAGGGCCGTGACGAGAAGCCCGCCGAATCCTTCGGTCGAAGGGGGCGTGATCGAGGCGAGGCATTCCCGGGCGAAGACCCTATGCTGCTGTTCCAGAATCTCAGCAAGAGATCGCGCGGAACTGCCGATAAGAACTGTCGATAAGAGAGACACCTTCCCGTTCTGTCTGCACCCCCCGGTGACGCATCCTTGGCCAGCCTGCAGCCGGCACGCCAGAGTTCCGCTATTCCCCCCCGTTGGTTGCTCGAATGTGGGCTACTCCACGATGGCGATGACACAACAAGACCGCCCCCTGATCCATATCGATCGTGATGACTGCCTCAAGCTCGAGAAGTGTCTTACGCGGGAGTGGTTGGAGACGAATGGTCGCGGGGCGTACGCTTCTTCGACCGTGTTGTTCTGTCCGACCCGCCGGTATCACGCCTTGCTTGCGACACCGCTTCCCGGGAACGTGAAGCGGCATGTTCTGCTGAGCCGGTTCGAAGAAACCTTGCATGGCGGCGGCCGAGAGTTTCCATTCTCGATGGCGCGATACGGAGGGTTGTGGTCCCCCCTGGGACACCAGTCGATCGAGCACTTCGACCTCGTTCCCTACCCTTCGTCGCTGTATCGATTCGGGAACGCCGAGGTGCGGCGCGAGGTGCTGCTGGTGCAGGACAAGGCCGTGGTCTTGTCTCGGTATGTCTTCTCGGGGCTGCACGAGCCGATCGAGCTTCGGTTGCGTCCGTTGCTTCCGTATCGCGAGGCGGACGAGCTGACCGTCGAGAATATGGCGCTCAATCCGCGAGTCGTGCGCGTTTCTGGCGGTTTCGCTGCGCGCCCCTATCCTGGCATGCCGGAGCTGCATGTTCAGGTGCATGGTGGCGAAAGTCGCTTTGAGGCTGATCCTGTGTGGTATCGCGGGATCGAGTACAGCGTGGATCTCGCGCGAGGGTATGGCGGGCACGAAGACCAGTTTTCGCCCGGCATGTTCTGCGTAACCGTGGAAAACGGTAGCGAGGTCATCGTCTCGGCGTCAGCCGAAGGGCCCCTCGGCGGTGCGTCTGCACTTTGGAATCGTGAGAGCGGACGTCGCAGGAAGCTCGCGGAGTCGATCACCAAGAGCGAGGCAGCGCCGCAGATCGATGTGCGCGGCACATTGTCGCTTACGGCCGAAGACTTCCTCTACCACGATGAGTACGGCAGGCTTGGTGTCGTTGCTGGCTGGCCGTGGTTTCAGGAGTGGGGTCGGGACGCGTTTATCGCGTTGCCCGGGCTGACTCTCGCCCGCGGCGAGGTCGAGCGCTGCGCAGAAGCCCTAACAGGTGCGCTCGGGTTTTTGGACCGTGGCCTGCTGCCGAACATCTTTGGAAGCGGCCGCGCGGACAGTCACTATGGATCGGTGGACGCGTCGCTTTGGTTTGCGCGCTGTGTGCGTCTCTGGCAGCTGGCCGGTGGCGACCAGCGTTTGCTGCACGAGCGCTTCCTTCCGGCGCTGTCCGAGATCGCCACGTGCTACCGTGATGGGACGGGCCTGGGCGTCGCGGCTGATCCAAGTGGCCTGCTTGCGGCGGGAAGCGAGGACCTCAACTCGACGTGGATGGACGCGCAGACCGGTGATGGACCGGTCACTCCACGCAACGGGTTTGCGGTCGAGATCAATGCCCTGTGGTATTTCCTGCTCGCGTATCTCACAGAGCTGTGCGGCGAAGTCGGGGATACCCGAGTCAAGGCGATGTGGTCCGAACTCCAGGCGAAGGCTGGCGAGAGCTTCCTCGAGCGCTTTTGGCTGCCGGACGTTCGCTATCTCGCCGATGTTTGGCTCGATGGTGTTGCCGATCGAAGTGTCCGGCCGAATATGGTGATCGCTGCCGCGCTCGAGTTTAGTCCTTTGTCGCGTGGCAAGCGCACGGATATCGTCGACCAAGCCGAGGCCGAGCTGCTGACGCCGCGTGGATTGCGTACGCTCGCACCGAAGAATCCCGCCTACCAGGGGCGCTACCGCGGCAGCCAGGACGAGCGGGATCGCGCCTATCATCAAGGCACCGTCTGGCCCTGGCTCTTTGGATTCTATTGCGAGGCGTACCTGCGTGCTCATGGCGGCGGCGCCAAGCGGGTCGCGTGCCTGCGCAGCCTGCTGGATGGCTATGGCGACCACCTCGGGACCTATGGACTCGGGCACGTGTCGGAAGTGTTCGACGGGGATCCACCGCACCGTCCGGGCGGCACGATCGCGCAGGCCTGGAGTTCGTCCGAACTCCTGAGGGCCTACTCGATGCTCGACTCGGCTCGCCTCGGAGGGTTTCCGGCGTGAAAGTCCTGATGCTCGGGTGGGAGTTTCCACCGCACATTTCCGGCGGGCTTGGCACCGCGTGCTACGGGTTGACGCGAGGGCTCGAGCATCATGGCGTGGATGTTACGTTCGTCATGCCGCGAGCTCATGGCGACGAGGACACTCGTTATGTGGATCTTGTTGGCTGCGCGGATCTCCGTGTGCCGTGGGTTGCGCACGAGCGAACGGTCGGGTCCAGCGCGTCGAGTAGCGGAGATCCGCGCGAGTTCGAGGCCGTCTGCGAACGCGCCGACGGCACCGCGCTCGGGGTAGATGGGCGCGCCGCGGATGCGATCGTTCGCAGTCTCGAGATCCTGACAGTCGACAGCATGCTGTCGCCGTACCTTGGCGAGGCTGAGTATGCGCGCCGCTACGCGGCACGGATGGAGCACGAGAGCCGGGAAGGCGTTCGGTCCACGGCCGCCACGCAGCTAACGACCTTGTGGCGGGCGCTCATCAACATTGAGGGTTTGCAGGAAACCGGAGAGCAACTCGACCGGATTGTGCGCGGCGAATCGACGCTCGAGTTTTCCGGGCGATACGGTCCGGATCTGATGACCGAGGTTGCGCGTTACGCGCTCGCTGTCGCCGAGATCGCGCGCACGCGCGAGTTCGACGTCGTGCATGCGCATGATTGGATGACCTACGCCGCTGGGATGATCGCGTCGGCCGTGTCAAGCAAGCCGCTCGTCGTGCACATGCACGCAAGCGAGTTCGATCGGAGTGGAGAAAACGTCAATCCCCGGATTCACGAGCTCGAGAAGCTCGGGCTGTTCGGCTCCGATCTCGTTGTCTGTGTCAGTCACTATACCGCCAGCATCATGCGCGATCGATATGGTGTGGATCCGCGTAAGCTGCGCGTCGTGCACAATGCCGTGACGCATCGCGAGCAACAGAATGCGATTCATTGGCGCAAGGCCATTGATGAGCCGATCGTCTTGTTCCTCGGTCGAGTCACGTTTCAGAAAGGGCCGGACTACTTCTTGGAGGCTGCCGCGCGCGTTGTGGCGATCGAACCGAAGGTCAAGTTCGTGATGGCCGGGAGTGGCGACATGCTGCCTTCGATGGTCGAGCGTGCGGCCCGCCTCGGTCTGGCGCGCAACCTGCACTTCACGGGATTCTTGCGTGGCAGCGATGTGGAGCGGATGTACGCGATGGCCGACATCTATGTCATGCCTTCCGTCTCCGAACCCTTTGGGATTTCTCCCCTCGAGGCCATGGCACTCGACGTTCCCGTCATCGTTTCGCGCCAGAGTGGAGTGTCCGAGATTCTGAGGAACGCCCTGAAGGTGGACTTTTGGGACGTGGACGATCTCGCGAACAAGATCCTCGGCTTGCTCAAGTATCGAGCACTCCAGGAGCAGCTTCGCGACGACGGACGCGAGGAAGTGCGGGCGATTCGTTGGGACTACCCGGCGGGTCTGGTGCGCGATGTCTACGAAGAGGTGGTCGCATGACCGACGTGGTCTTCTACTTTCAGGTGCACCAGCCGAATCGGTTGCGGCGCTACTCGTTTTTCGACATCGCCTGTCGAGACGACTACTTTGATGACACCGAGAACGCACGCCTCGTGCGACGCGTGTCCGAAAAGTGCTACTTGCCGATGAATGCGTTGCTGATGCGTGTGATCGCTCGCATGGGCGGCGAGTTTCGGTGTTCGTTCTCGATCTCCGGAACCGCGCTCGAGCAGTTCGCGCGTTGGGCACCTGAGACGCTCGAGAGCTTCCAGGCGCTGGCTGCCACGGGCTGTGTCGAGTTCCTGGCCGAGACCTCGCACCACTCGTTGTCTGCGCTGTTCGACGCGACGGAGTTTGCCGAGCAAGTCACCGGCCATTGCGACGAGATCGAGCGACTCTTCGGACAGCGACCGACAACGTTTCGCAATACCGAGCTGGTTTGTGACAACGGCATCGCGCGCCAGGCCGAGGATCTGGGTTTTCGGGGAATCCTCGCGGAAGGCGCCGATCACCTGCTCGGCTGGCGCAGCCCGCACCACGTCTATCGCCCCGAAGGCTGCGAGCATATCAAGATGCTCTTGCGCTCGTACCAGTTGTCCGATGACATCGCGTTTCGGTTCAGCAATCGGTCTTGGAAGAACTGGCCGCTGACCGCCGATACGTTTGCGCGCTGGGTCCATGAGGGGATCGGCGACGGCACTCATGTAGGGCTGTTCATGGACTACGAGACGTTTGGCGAGCACCAGTGGGCGGACACGGGAATCTTCGATTTCATGGAGCACCTGCCGGAACAGATGCTGAAGAACCCGGCCTTTCGCTTTCAAACGCCGACCGAGACGTTCGACACGAATGATCCGGTAGCAAGGCTGGATCTGCCGCATCCTGTCTCCTGGGCCGATGCCGAGCGTGATCTGACGGCGTGGCTCGGCAACGCGATGCAGCGCGCTGCCAACGAAGCCCTCTACTCTCTGGGGTCCCGCGTCCGACAAGTAGGGGTGTCAGGAGATGGGGAGCTCCTCGCTCGATGGCGCAAACTGACAACCTCGGACCACCTCTACTACATGTGTACGAAGTGGTTTTCGGACGGCGATGTCCACAAGTATTTCAGTCCGTATGCGAGTCCTCACGATGCGTTTATCGCGTTCATGAACGTCCTCGACGATCTAGAAAGGAGAGTCGACCGAGCGTTCGCTCGTGCGTCGGCGAGTGGTCGGTCCCGCGAGCCTGGACCTGGCTATCGGGCCGCGCCGGCGGAAGGCACGGCGACGGATCTTCCTACGACGTTACTTCCTGCGACTTCGCCTTCGACTGAGCTACCTTCGACAACTCCGCCTTTGGCAACTGGACTTCAGACAACCGGGAATCTTTGATCGTGCTACACACTCTCTTCGAAGTCAGCTGGGAAGTTTGCAACAAGGTCGGCGGTATCCATACGGTGCTGTCGACGAAGGCGAAGACCATCACCGAGCGCTATGGCGATGACTACATCGCGCTCGGGCCGTGGTTGATGTCGGAGGGCAACGACCATCCGGCGTTCGAGGAGACGCCGGGATTCGAGGACTTCTCGGAGGCATGCCGCGACATGGGGATCCCTGTGCGCGTCGGTCGTTGGCTCATTCCGGGTCGGCCGCGTGCGATTCTCGTGGGCTTCTCCGGACTCTACGAGCAAAAGGACGGCATCCTCGCCGGGCTTTGGGAGCGACGGCATGTCGACTCGCTGCAGGGCGGCTGGGACTACATCGAGCCCGTCTTGTTCGGCCACGCGTGCGGCATGGTGATCGAGAAGTGGTGGGAGGAAAACCTTGCCGCGTATCACGGTAAGGCCGTTGCGCACTTCCACGAGTGGATGACCTCTTCCGGGATGCTGTATCTGGCGGACAACGTTCCGGCGATTGGGACCGTGTTCACGACGCATGCGACGATGCTCGGTCGCGCCGTCTCGGCTACGGGGCAGTCACCGCAGGACGGGCTCATGGGGCGGGACCCCGCGGATCTGGCTGCGACGATGGGAGTCGAGGCGAAGCACTCGCTCGAGGGCACTGCGGCGCGCGACGCAGATGTGTTTACTACTGTCAGTGAGATCACGGCCGACGAGGCCGAGGTGTTTCATCTCAGACGCGCGGACCCGATCCTGCCGAATGGCATCGACCTCGATGTCATCGACGAGATCGCCGGGGACACGGATCGGGCTGCGGCCCGCACGATGCTGGAGAAGCTTGCCTCGCAGTTCGTCGGCGAGGATCTGTCCGGTACGGCGATGTTCGCGATCTCTGGTCGCTACGAGTTTCACAACAAGGGCATCGACCTCTTCCTGAACGCGATGGCCAAGCTCGATGAGCGTCCGGGACGTCCGGTCGTGGGCTGGATCCTGGTTCCAGGGGGGAACTCCGGAATCACCAACGAACTCCAGGAGAGGCGCGACGGCGCCGCCGCCGACGGGCCGATCGGCATCTCGACGCACAATCTGTTCGACGCCGAGAACGATCCCGTGCAGCAGCATTGCCGGAAGCTCGGTCTCACGAACGCCCCGGGGGCGCGCGTCAAGATCATCCAGGTTCCGATCTACATGAGCGCGGCGGATGGTTTCTTGAACGAGCCTTACGAGGCCGTTCTACGTGCCATGGACCTCAGTTGCTTTCCATCGTTCTACGAACCATGGGGCTATACACCCGAGGAGAGCCTTGCCGTCGGCGTGCCGACGATCACGAGCGACTATGCCGGATTCGGTCGGTGGATTCGCGCCGCCGAGATCGGGCCGGAGAACGGCGTCTATGTGCTCTCTCGAGTCGGGGTCGAGGACCCAGAGGTCCTGAGCGGTCTCGAGGACATTCTCGAGTCCTTCCTTGGTAGTGAGCGCGATCCGGAGGAACTGATCGAGGTTTGTCGTGCGACCGCCGAGCGAACCGCATGGTCCGGCCTCGTGCAAAACTACTATGACGCCTATGATAAGGCGCTCTCGGCAGGCAAGGATCGCGTCGAGAAGACGGCTCTGTCCAAGCAGTGGCGCCGGAAGGTCGTCGTGCCGCGGCACGAGCCGGGAACTGTGCCCGGGCCTCGGCTGTTGAGCTTCGGTGTCTCGGCGACGTTGCCGAAGGAGCTTCAGGGGCTGCATCGTTTGGCGTCCAATTATTGGTGGTCTTGGGACCCGGAGGCGATTCGGCTGTTCCGCGAGCTCTCGCCACAGCGTTGGGACGCGTGTCGGCACAACCCCGTCAGCCTGTTGCGCGATGTGTTTCCGGAAGATGTGGATGCGAGGGCCGCAGATCCGACCTACATCGCTCGGCTGGATGCGACGCTAGACCGACTGAGTGCTTACATGGCAGAGTCGTCCGCGGCTCGCACCGACGCGCTTTCGTGGGATTCGCCAGTTGCGTACTTCAGCGCTGAGTTCGCCGTACACGAGTCGCTCAAGATCTACAGTGGCGGTCTCGGTGTGCTTGCCGGTGATCATCTCAAGTCGGCGAGTGACCTCAATCTTCCGTTGGTCGGCGTGGGGTTGTTCT
>CAYSWE010000235.1:0-5768 GCA_964434515.1 uncultured Phycisphaerales bacterium
AGAATGATCGCAAACCCCAGCAGACACCCCTGCAGCGACGAAACAGCCTTGAGCCAGCGGCTCGACCGCAAGTCGATGCGCAGGGTCCAGCCGCTCGCAAGGATTGGATAGCTGCGCGAGAAGACGCGACGCATGACGGCCACGGCTTCGTTCGGCGCGCCGCGATGGTCATCTTCCCGCAGCTGTAAGCCGGTGCCATCCCGCGCCAGGTCCGAGGCCGGGTCCGGATCCACGAGCCGAGTCAACGACTCCGGAACGACGATGGCCCAACCTTCCGTGTCACTCAAACTGAGCTCGAACGGATCGCGGGTTTCCCCGGCGGCGGGCTGTACCGCTCGCAGTGCGCAACAGATCCACGCGCCCGGCCGCACGCGCACGACAAGCGTTCCGATCCGACTCCGATCGACGAGACCAAACAGCGGCGTAGCGAGCAGCAGCGAGGTCGAGCCACTCGACGTGCCGCAGAGTCCACTGAAGCCCGCGTCGCTCTTCTCGAGGAAGGCCGCGACATCGGCGGGCAGCGGCCCCTCGAAGACCGACTCCCCCGACGCCGCTACCGCCATCAGCTCGGAGAACGCAGGAACGAGCGGGAGCTTGTTGACTCGAAAGTGGCGCGCCAACTCCCGCTGCAACGAGCGACGCTTGGCAAGATCCTGTTGCGCCGGAATCTCCGAGGTGAGACGACGGATGAGCCCATCCGAAGCAAAGTCCTGCGCGCGCCCGGCCAGCATCACGAGATACGAGTCGAGTGCGGTGGCATACGCCCGACACTGAAACTCCAGCCGCGTCAGGATCTCGGCCTCGAGCGCCACGCGCGCCGACTGGGACACGAGAAAGCCACCCACGCCGAACGCCAGCAGGCACACACCGACGAACACCCCAACGAGCTTGTGTCGAACGGACAGCCAATGGAACGGATCGCGCACGAGACTCCTCTACCTGTTTTGTCGAGGGTTTTCGGCCGCGCTTCGAGGCCAAGCCCTGCCCACAGATGACGGTTGCGGCGACGCGCCGCAGAGCATACAAGCACAGCACTCGCGGAACCACTGGACCCGCGCAAGGAGCACGAGAACGCATGACGCAAGGCCATCCGGGAGTCCCCCATCCCGTCGAAGTCCTGATGGACGAGCACGAGATCATCATCCAGGTCCTCTTGGCGGCGGAGCGCCGCAGCTTCGACCTGAACGAAGGCGCAACCCTGGACAGCGAGTTCTGGCTCCACATGGCGGGCTTTCTGGCCGACTTTGCCGACGGATTCCACCATGCGAAGGAGGAGAACCACCTGTTCCCGGCGCTCGTGGCCCACGGCATGGATGCCGAGCAGGGCCCCATCGCCGTGATGCTGCATGAGCACGAGCAAGGGCGGAAACTGCTGAGCGATCTGCGCGCTGGAATCGAGGACCACGACCCGCGCGCGGTCGCGCGCGCCGCGGCGAGCTATGCCTATCTGCTGCGCGACCACATCCAGAAGGAAAACATGGTGCTGTTCGAGATGGCCCAGCGCGTCCTACCAGGCGACGTGGCCGTCGCGATGAGCCAGCAGTTCGCCGAACTCCGTCGCGCTGCGGAGAGTAGCGGCGCGCATTGGAACGAGGTCGCCGAGGGACTCTGTGCCGCCGCAGGCATCGAGTTCCGGCCGCCCAAGACCCGCACGTCCCCATTCGAGGTATAGTCCCGGCCCGGACGAGCGCTGAGAGCCAGCCGCGGCGACACCCGGTCGAAACTGAGGGGCCGTGCTTGCCCGGGCCCCAAGCGACTATGCTTTCTCGAAGAACAGGTGGCCCGGCACCTGATTCCAGCCATTGCGTGGGACGCCGGTCAATCCATACGGCGCCCACACAACGCGCTCGGCGGCCGCGTCCCAGCGGGCCGGCACCTGGCATTCGGCGAGCGGCACGGTCCACTCACAGAGGAGGCGGAAGCCGGCGCGCCGCAAGAGGTCCACGTAGTAGCTCGTGTTCTGGATCGTGATGTGCTCCGGCGTGATTGTGTCGGCGGAGATGATGCAGGCGAGCTGCGTCACACCAA
Organism: uncultured Phycisphaerales bacterium; assembly: GCA_964434515.1. GTDB lineage: Bacteria > Planctomycetota > UBA1135 > UBA1135 > CAYSWE01. The sequence goes on from CAYSWE010000235.1 coordinate 2,029, forward strand.
GGCGCTCGAGTTCCTCCGGCAGCCGTTCGAGCTCGTCGATCGGCACGTGTTCGAACACATCATAGGAAACAGCCGTCTGAAACCCGTCGGATCGCGCATACGGAATGTGGTCGAAGCGACCGACCCGGACGAACTCGCGAACCTCGGGATAGGCCACGTCCGCTAGGTCCTGGCAGAGGTCGAAGCCCCAGGCATCGACGCCGCGCGCTCGCCCTGCGGCCACCACTTCGCCCGCCGCACAGCCGAGATCGAGAGTCTTGCCGAGCTCCCCAAACACCTTCTGCGCCAGCGCGATGCGGAAATGCGCAACCCTCACGTGAAACGGATGATGCCGCGCATAGTCACAGCGCACCGGATAGCGCGCACCATAGTAGTCTCGGACGATCGCGCGCTCGCGCGGCGTCAGTGCACGGTTGCGCAGCTCGGGCCAAGGAATCTGCTCATGTGCCGGTCCCGGCCCCAGCGCGTCCAGCCACCGATCGGAAACACCATACTGCTCGGTTGTTACCATGGTATCGATGGCATCGTCCCGGCGACGATGTCGACTTGAGGCTGGTGTCGCTACTTCTCGTAGACCGTGTGCGAGGGCCGGCCAGCGAGGATCTGCTCCTTGCCCCAGTCCGTGACGTTCTTGAACGAATCGCTCGCGATGAATGCCTCGAAGGCATCGCGGTCCGACCAGTCGGACACGATCAGATACGACGCCGGCTCCTTGACATCGCGGTAGAGGTGCGACTCGCTGTGCCCATCCATGCCCTCCATGGCCTGGATGACGCGACTGCAAGCACGCTCGAAGGTCTCGCCCTTGTCGGGGAGCACGCGGTAGTTCATTCCAACGGTAATCATGGCGGCAAGCATCGCATACTGCGCCGCCTCAAGCGAGTGGGTAGACTCCGCGACGACGAGGCCCAGAGTGAACACCGAACCCCGATCCGAGAACGCGCCGGCGACGACCGAGCCAGACGAGCTGACACGCCGCGTGCGTGCGGCGGTCGCGGCGCTCGAGACGCTGGTCGAAAACCGCGTCCGCATGACCGAGCTGCCCAACGAGCTTCGCGAGCGCCTGCTCACCGCGTCGGGACGCCTGGTCCGGCCGACGCCGCAGGAACGCCGAACCTACAACAAGGAGCGGCGCCGCAAGCGCGCCCGCGCGCGGCGCAGCGCCGACGAAGCCGTGCTCGACCGCGCGCGGATTCGCACGCAGCGCCTCGAACTGGTCTATCCAACGCCCGAGGAGCAGGCCGGCAGCGAGTCGAGCGGCACGGCTAGCACGCCGCCTGCATCGCCCGGCACGCTGGCCGAGGCCCGCACGTGCTATATCTGCAAGGCCGAGTTCCGCGAAGTGCATGGGTTCTACGACGCGATGTGCGGCGACTGCGCCGAGCTGAACTGGCGCAAGCGCAATCAGAGCGCGGACCTGCGTGGACGCGTCGCGCTGCTGACAGGCGGTCGGGTCAAGATCGGCTACCAGACGGGCGTCAAACTCCTGCGCGCCGGGGCGCGGCTCATCGTGACCACGCGCTTCCCGCGCGACGCTGCGGCCCGGTACCTGCGCGAGCCAGACTCCGCCAGCTGGGCCGATCGACTGGAGATCTTCGGCCTCGATCTGCGCCACACGCCCAGCGTCGAGGCGCTGTGCGTGCACCTGCGAGAGTGTTACGACCGTCTCGATATACTCATCAACAACGCGTGCCAAACGGTGCGACGCCCACCGGGTTTCTACGCGCACCTGATGGCTTCGGAAGCCGGCGGCGTCACGAGCCTGCCGCCACCGCTTCGCGCCGCCTTGGCGCGCTACGAAAAACTGCGCAGCGAGGGCCTGCTCCCCGACGCCGCGGCACGCGGCCCGAACGCGCGCCCCGTCGGAATCGAGCGAGCTGCCGATCTCTCACAGCTCGCATTGGTCGAGGGCGACTCGGACGGCGGAGAGCACTTGTTCCCCACGGACCGGCTCGACGCGGATCTCCAGCAAGTCGACCTGCGAGAACGCAACAGCTGGCGACTCGCGCTGGCCGAGGTGCCGACGGTCGAGCTCCTCGAAGTGCACCTGGTGAACGCAGTGGCACCGTTCGTGCTCAATGCGCGCCTCAAGCCGCTCATGCTGCAAGTGCCCACGCGGGACAAACACATCGTCAACGTCTCGGCCATGGAGGGGCAGTTCTACCGCCGATGCAAGACGGACAAGCACCCACATACGAACATGGCCAAGGCGTCACTCAACATGATGACTCGGACCTCGGCGCCAGACTACGAACGCGACGGTATCTTCATGAACAGCGTGGATACGGGTTGGATCACCGACGAAGACCCCTTGCACATCACGCTTCGCAAGCGGGAGGAACACGGCTTCCACTGCCCGCTCGACCACGTCGACGCAGCGGCGCGAATCCTTGATCCGGTGTTTGATGGGCACAACACTGGAAGGCACGTATGGGGCCAGTTCCTCAAGGACTACGCACCGACGCGTTGGTAGCATGACGTTCTACGCCGCCAGGAACAGGGGAGACCGCTGATGTCGCACGCCCGAATCGCGACCCGAGTCGCCGTGTCCCTCGTGGGCGTCGCCGGACTGATCTTCGCCCTCGTGCCCACACCGATCGATCGGTCCGGGCCGCTCCCGCCGACTGCTTTCCATGCTGGTGCCGGCAAGGCCTGGAGGATTGCGCTGCACCCGCTGCGCATGACGCCACCCTCGGACGCCGAATCCAGCTCGACGCTCCAGCTCCTCGAGAACGGCAAACCCTTGCGCCCGCACGCGCTCCACGCTGCGATTCGCGGTACCAAGAGCGGCAACGGCTCGTTCAGCCACTGGCACGAAAGCGTGTACTTCGCGACCACCGATGGCAGCAGTCCGCGCACAAACGGGCGCACCTACGAACTCGTTTCCGCCCGGACCACCGGTCCGTGGGGCCTCGTCGCACGCGGCAGCGCAATGCGCTGGATCGTGATCGCACTCTCGGGTCTGCTTGCCATTCATTGGCTAGTCCCACTCACCAGCCTCTCGCGGCCGCAGTGGCGGCAGTGGGTGAAAAAGCGCACGATCCCCTTCGGCGTCGCTCTGGCGCTGACCGCCGGCATCGCGGCACTTCTGATCGCGAACCTACTCGACGTAACGAGTTCGTGGGTCCGCGGCGGCTATCTCGTCCTCGCCGCGGTACTCGGCGTCCTCGCGCTGGGGTGGCCGTTCTACGCGTGGCGATCCCAGCGCCACAACCCCCAGCTTCGCTTGCGCGGACCTGCCCGCTACACCGCCGCGGCGTTCAGCCTGGCACTGATCTCGGGGCTGCTCATGCTTTCCTCGGAATCACTCGCCCGAGCTTGGCCGGTCTATGACTCCATGGCTCTCAATCCGGGCTCGCATTTTATGTGGCCGGAGTTCTGGGCACCGCGCAACTCGCTCGGCTGGCACGAACGCGAGCTCGAGCCCAAGCAAGGCTATCGGGTGCTCGTGCTCGGGGACTCCTACACCGAGGGCGCTGGCGTCTCGTTCGACGAACGCTTCACACACTTACTGGAAAAGCGCCTGCAAGCCATACGCCCCGGCGCCCAGGTGTGGAACGCGGGGCTTTGTGGATACAACACGATCGACGAAGCCAACGAGCTCGAGAAGTACGGGGACAAGATCGCACCCGACGCAGTCGTCGTCGGCTATGTTCTCAATGACGCCGAGCCGGCTCCGGTCTATGCGCCGTTTCCGCCGGTGTCCAAGTTCTTGCTCGGGCCGGCCAAATCCTTTGGAA
>CAYSWE010000235.1:5778-7523 GCA_964434515.1 uncultured Phycisphaerales bacterium
ACCGCTTGTTTCTGATGCGAGGGCGGTCCATGGCGAAGCCCAGCAAGGTCGCGCCGCTCGTCCGTCAGCACGAACGAGGCAGCGACGGCTGGCGCCGCGTCGACGAAGGCCTAACGCGCATCGCGGCCTGGTGCCGAGAGCGCAAGATCCCGAAGTATCTGATCGCCATGCCACTCTTCAGCGCCAACGCCGACACCTACCGCGAGGTCCTGGATCGCGTCGTCGTGCTGGCGCGGTCCAAGGGCTTCGTGGCGCACAACGCACTCGACGACTTCGGTGGCAAGTGGGCCGACCTCGCAGTGTCCGCGTGGGACGCACATCCCGGCGCCGGCGCACACGCGATCCTCGCCAAACGCCTGTTCCAGCTCCTCAGCAAGGGACCGTAGAGCACCGGACGCCCGGCGCGTGCACGATCGTCTTCTCCGCCCATCGAAATCCAGGAGACCGCGCCTGGTCGCGAACGAGATCGGCTCCCCACTCCGGGAGGCGGACGAGCCTGAGCAACCCGGGGCATGTGTCGTAGCGCGGATGTTGCCGTGACTTCGAGGTCTTGTTGGCCCCGGTGCGCGATTTCGGCTCGCGCGCATGTATACGCTCTCCGGCGACAGTGCTATCCTTCTATATCCATGTCCTGAGGAGGTCATATATGTCTCGCCTACGGCTGTCTGTGTTCGCCTTGGTCTTCGCCGATATCGCGGTCTTCGGGTCGATTGCCACTGGACGTGCCGGAGCGCAAGCGCCCGTCCTCGTCCAAGACATCAACCAACGGGCGGCGCCGACCGATGGAAGCCCTACGACTGGCGCGGGATTCCTAGGCAACGACGGGGATCACTTCCTTTCCCTCGGCGGCGTGCACTACCTCGTCGCGGGGGAGCCTGCGCACGGCGACGAGCTTCGGCGCTTCGATTCCGCGCGCAACACGGCGACTCTGGTTCGTGACATTCGGGTGGGTCCGCGTGGATCGGCGATCCGGTCGCTCATCGTGCACGCTGGACGGCTCTGGTTCTCGGCGGACGATGGGGTCTCTGGCCGCGAGATTTGGACAAGCGACGGGACCGGTCCAGGAACACTCCGCGTTGCCGACTTGGTTCCTGGCGCCCGCTCCTCCATGCCGTTGGAGTTGACGGCGTGCGGGCCGCGCCACGTCGTGTTCTCCGCAAGGACGGCCGTGACTGGGAGAGAGCTGTTTATCAGCGATGGTTCGGCTCAGGGAACGAAGCTGCTTGCGGACATTCGCGTCGGTTCCGGCGACAGCCAACCGCTGCACCTCCATACGACGCCGGATGGAAAGCGCGTGTTGTTCAGCGCGAACACGAGCGCGGCAGGAGCCGAACCCTGGATTACCGATGGAACGACAGCCGGTACCAAGCTTCTTGCCGATGTCGTGCCGGGCACTCGCGGTTCGTTTCCTATGTCCTGGATCGATCTCGGCACCAAGACCCTGTTCGCGACGCACCTCGGGTTCCACCTTTGGGTGACCGACGGTACGACGGCGGGGACGAAGCACGTGCTCGCGGAAAAGCTCGAGATGGGCAAGGCTCTCGCTGTCGGTAGCAAGGTCTACATGCCCGTCCAGGATGCGCGCGGTGTCGAGCTTTGGAGTACGGACGGAACGCCGGCAGGCACGAAGTTGTTTGCCGACCTCGCCGTCGGCGCAGCGTCGAGTCATCCCGAGTTGCTGGCCAAGGGGCCGGTAAACAGCTTTGCGTTCTTTACCGAGTCGATCCTACGTCGACCGCGACTGC
>CAYSWE010000236.1:0-7523 GCA_964434515.1 uncultured Phycisphaerales bacterium
ACGGCTTGACGACGGCGGTAATCATGCCATCGTCACCGATCTGCGGTGTGACACTGACGGAGACTCCTGCGTCCTCGAAGCGCACGTTGAACTGCGTGCGCGATCCAGCACCATTGGTGTCGACGATCTCGCGTTCGATGACCGGAACCTGCTCGACGACGCGAATGACGGCCGGGACATTGTTGAGCGTGGAGACTCGCGGGCTCGACAGCACGCGCACGGACCCCTGCGTCTCGAGCGCATCCAGGAATACCGAGAACTGACCGGCGTTGAGGAAGCCCGCCTGAAACGTGTCCGTTCCGGCCGAAGCCTGCTGACGAATGATCGACCCGTCGCTGAGCGTCCCGGTCTTCGCCGTATTGAGGAACCCCGGCAGCAGCGAATAGTTGACCCCGGCCTTGAATTCCTTGCGCAGCGAGACCTCGAACACACGCGCCTCGATCGAAACCTGGCGCGTCGTCCGGCGCCGCACGGTATCCAGCCAGGCTCCGACACGCCGAACGACGCTCGGGCGCGCCTCGACCACGACGCTACCCAGGCGCTTGTTGACGACCGTCATGGCGGCTTCGTCGGTCTTCGTTAGTGCCTGAAGATCCTTTTGGAGCGTCGCCCAGAAGCCGGACTCGCCACCTTGGGTCTGGCTCGAGGAATCGGATCCGGAGCTCGATTCTTCATCGCCGATGCCTGCAGCCTGCGCCGTCTCACCCGTTGGATAGTCGACATCGAAGACCTGGCGCTCGCGAGGCGTGATGCGCAGGAAGGCTCCGTCCCAGTGGTAGCCGAGATCGTAGCTCTTCAGGAGGACCTGGAACGCTTCCTCGAGAGTCGAGGCTTTGATGTCGAAGGTGGCCTGCCCAGCGACGTCGCCATCGATCATCACATTGATCGCCGAGTCCTTGAAGAGCGTCAGTAGCACATCCGGCAGCGCTGCGCCGCGCGACGAAAACGACTCGAGAGCCGCGCCCGCGCGCGCTTCCACGGGGAACTGCTCGGGGAGGAGCGCGACGCCCATCCCGTGAAACTCCGTCAGAGCAACGCGCACGGCCTCGGCCCGAGCCAGGGCAAGCTCTTGCGAGCGTCGCTCGCCATCTGCCGGTGTTGGCGTCGCGCAACGAACGCTGAGCAACGCGCAGAGCAAGACGCAGCACGCAGGCCCCGCCGCTGGACATCGGAAGCTATTGGTCCGCTGGTTCACTGCTCGCCTCCTGACTCGTCTCCGACTGCGCCACCGCCTTGGCCGCCAGCGGAACAAATACGACACCCTCTGGCGTCTTGATGCGCACACCGTCGCGCTCGATCGCTTGCACGACCCCGACCTCGACTTCGTCCCCAACCTCGACCACATGTCCATCGATCACGGCGAGCCGCGACGTAGCGCTGTGGAACACGACCGAGACGTGGACCCGGGCGGCGATTTCCGCGATCTTCGCCGCTTCCTGTTCCGGCGCTACCGAGTCGGTGACGACCTCGTGATGGAACGGATCCGGCAGCTCGACTTCCGCCAAGAAGGGTCGGAACGCGACCGTCGCTCCGCCGGGGGCCGCCGGCCTGGCGAGACCGTCCGGCGCGACCGGCCCAGCCCCCTCTGCCATGGTAGACCCAGGCCGATCGTCCGGGCGCACGACGATCGCCTTGTCACCACCATCGATCCAGGAGCGCAACGTCGACCAGTTGACCCAGGCCGCGCCCACGACCACCAAGACGGCGAAGACCGGAGAGTTCAGCACTCCGCGCCGACGGGAAGCTCGCTGGGCCCGACTCATCGCTGTGGCTCCGCTGGCACGGCCGGGGGACCCAGCTTGAATGCGCGCAAGCCAACCGTCGCCTGCACGTCGTGGCTATCGGCCTCGCGCACCGGCTCGACGCGAAGAATGTCGACGCGCATGCGGGGCGCCGCCGACTCGATCTCCGCTAGGAAGCGGGTCAGTCGCCCGAACTCGGCCTGCAGCGTGACCGTGCACGGCACACTCGCGAGGCGTGAGGCTTGCTCGGCTCGTTGCCGGCGCCGGTCCTTGCCCGAATCGAACGTGATGTGCTCGATTCCGTTCCGCTCGGCGGCGCGCGAGAGAAACTCCAACACCGCGCCGATGCCGAGTTCGCTCGGCAGCTCGGCGGCCAGGTCCACATGGGAGTCCCCTGCACGCTGGGTCGCGAGTTCGAGCTCGGCGACCGCAGCACGGAGTTCGGCCCGCTGGTCCTCGAGGCCGACCAAGGCCGCCGCCGACGGCACCGGCAGGTAGTGTGCAAGTCCTACCCCAAGCGAAACAACGCCCGCCAAAGGCAACCCGAAGACAACGCCGCGCCAGACCTTGGTACTAGTCTTCACGATGCACCTCAGCGGTCGGAGATCCCGCCTTCCAGGTAAATGGGATCCCGGAACCGGGCTCGGGTTCGGCGACCCGCCCGCTCGTCGGGACGCTGCCAAAGACGGTCTTCAGCGATCGATCTAGCTCACCGAAACAACGAATCGCGTCGAGCCGGCTCTCCGTCTGAACGATCCCGGTGAGTTCGAGACTGCCAGCCTCGAGGTTGATGCGGTCGAGGCGCAACTGCGGCGGTCGATGCGTAGCGAGCGCCGCGCAGAGCCGAGACGTGGAGACCCTTCCGCGATCGAGGTCGGTCAAGAGCCGCGCGCGCGTGACCGCTTCCGAATCGGACGAGTCCGCTTGGAGTTGCTGCAGCCTCGCCTCGAGTTCCGTCAGTTCGACCTTGAGCTCGAGCTTTCGGTCCACGGCTGCGTGCGCGGCCTCGCCGCCGGCGAGCCAAGTGAGCAGGATACCGCCGGCGATCGCGCAAACGCCAAACACCAAGGCCGCCATGCTTGCGACCTTTTCGGCCGAGGAGCGCGCGCGAGGTTGCACCAGCCAGTTGATCCGCTGACGGGCTCGCTTCTGCAGCACGATCGCAGACACCAACCAATCGCGGCGCGGCGTGAGATCGCTCGGCAATGCGGCGAGTGCCGGATGGTCGCCCACTGACACCGGAAGCCCGATCATGTCGGAGCACATCTCCAGCCCAAGGTCGGTCGCATCGAAGTCGCCAAACAGCACAACTTGCTGCGGAGCCGGGAGCCCTTGCTCGCCAAAGAACTCGAGCGAGCGCACGATCTCCATCGCCAGCGGACCGAGGGTCTCCGCAACCGTCTCTCCCGGCGTCCCCAGTCGTTCGAACGCAAATGGGAGCTTGATGCTTCGCGTACCAAGCGGCCGTTGCTCGGCGGCGATCGTCAGCAAGGCGCGTTGACCGCGGACACGAACGACGGCGACCGAATCGCGCTCGCTGCCTGCGACCGCTGCGGCCAACACCGACTCAATCGAAGCGACGTGCACCGACTCGAAGCCAAGTAGCTCCATAGGCGCGAGCAGCCCCTCGACAATCTCTTTGGGCACGGCCTCGTAAAACGCTGACCACGTGTGCCTGCGCCGGCGCTCTGCGTAGCCGATCACCAGCTCTTCGTCAGCCGAAAACAGCCCCACTTCGAGTGCATGACGACGAAGCAGGTCACGCAGGTCGCCAGCGCGTGGCTGCCGCGAGCGAGTAATCTGCCCGCTAACGATGCGCCGGTCGCTCACCAGGACGAAGAGGTCCGGACAGTGCAGGGTCCGACCCTCCATCGCACGCCGAACGGCCCCGGCGACGCCGCGTGGCCCCGCCTCTTCGAGCCGCACCGTACTCGCGCTCTCGACATTCAACGATCGTCCGGTCCCCGCGCTGATCAGGATGCGCACGAGGCGATCTTCCACCTCGACAACTACGGTGTGCTTGCTCATTCGAACCTCAAATCACCAAGTCGTCGACCGTGGAAAAGGACCGATCTGCACCGGCACTGCGCAGAACACGCGTGGCAGCGTCGAGTCGGAACGGCGTGCCAAACCCGTCGCGCTCATACTCGACGCCGAGCCCCATCGCGGCGCGATCTGCCGACCAGTTGCCGGTGGGTGTACCGCCGCCACCGAGCCAAACCGCGAGTGCCGCGGCGATGATGCGCATGCGCTCGCGCGTCCGCGTATTGCCGGGCAAGGCGCCGTCGACGACCGAACGAAACACCTCATTCGTGGCGCCGTCGTCGAGCCCATTCTCACCGACGCTATAGACCGTGAACGTATCCGGGTCGCTGGTCCTTGCCACGCGGTAGTACTGGGTCGAGCGAAACTCGTCGAGCAAACGAGCTTGTTGTGCCCCGGGCCGTAGGAAGACGCCGACAAAGTCGGTCGCCGTCAGCGAAGCGGGGAAGTGCGCATGCTCGTAGTAGTAGCGGCTCAAGGCAACCGCCAGGCCCTCGAGTTCGCTCTCGACTCGGTCGACGCGCTGCGCCTTCTTCGTTGCGGTGATGAGCGGCAGTGTCGCACCAGCGATCAGGGTCATGATCGCCAGGACGACGATCAGCTCGATCAGCGTGAAACCGCGGCGATTCCCCATGTCACTTCGCCGAGGCCATCATGGCCTTGTAGAGCGTCAACAGGATCGTTGCGGCGATGCCACCCACGACGCCGCCGAGCAAGAGCGTGATCATCGGCTCGAGGAACGCGAACATTCGTTCCACGCGCTCCTTTGCTTCGTCGTCGAAGTAGGCTGCGAGCCACGCAAAGACGTCGGGAAGCCTTCCGGCTTCTTCACCAACCCCGATCATGTTGACGACCATGGGCGAAAAGTGACTCGAGCGCGCAACGGACTGCTGCACCGACTCGCCGCTCAGCAGCGAATCATGCACATCGTCAAGCTCGTCCGAGAACCTCGGTGAGAGCACGGCGTCGCCGGCCAACGCCAAGGCGTGCACGAGGGGGATCCCGGCCCGCCCAAGAATCCCGAGGTTGCGCGTGAGCCGCGCCATGTCGATCGAGTAGACCACCGATCCAACAATCGGCAGGCGCTGGATCAAGCCGCCGATCCATGCTCGCCCGAGCGTGGTACGTCGCGCCACGACGATCCCAAGAGCCAGGACCAAGGCCCCGACGATCAGCAGCGGCCACCCGGTCGAAATCCAATCGCCGAGGAAAATCAAGACGCGCGTCGCCACCGGTAAATCGTCACCCATGCGATCGAACAGCGGCGTGAACTTGGGAACGAGCCAACCAATGATGAACAGAATCAGCGCCGTAACGGCAACCAGGACGATCGCCGGATACCGGAGCGCCTTGGCGATCGTCTTGCGGATCTGCCGCAGCCACACGAGGTAGGCGGCGATCTCGCCGAGCACTTGATCCAGCGTCCCGGATGCCTCCCCCGCGCGAATCATGTTGCGGTAGACCGAACCAAACGTCTCGGGAAACAGCTCGAGCGACTCAGCAAACGAACCGCCGCCCTCGATCGATCCGATCAGAGACTCGATGCAATCCGAAAAGCGATCACCATCGACCGTGACCTGCGAACGCAGGGCGCGCACGAGCGGGACGCCGGCCTGGAGCTGGAGCTCGAGGTTGCGCGTGAACCGCTCCACCGAGGTCGAAGGGGCACAATATCGACTGTGGCGTCGGCTTGGTTCTGCGACAGGGCGCGGAGCATCCTCGGCCGGCGCGCGGCGGGCCGCTGGTAGGCTGACAATGGCCGGGCACACTCGCGTTCACCGCTGCCAGACCAGACTGCCAATGTCGTCGCCCGCGACGCGATCGGCGGTCCGCGCCAAGGACGAGGTTTGGAATCGGCCATCCGGTCCGGCCGACAAAACCCATAAGCGACGGTCTGTGGTCGCGGCGCTACTGTACGCCGCCAGGACATTGACGAGATACGGACGACCCCATGGATCGACGCCGCAAGCGTCGAGGTAGGGACCACACCACGCGCGCTTGGCATGAACGGGGTAGCGGTGCGTCGACTGCCCCTTCGGGCGGTTCTCCACCAAGTGATGGTTGAGCAGGTCACCACGAGAACCGGCCGCGATCGCCCAGTAGCGTGTGCTCCCGCTCCATGGATCGAGAGCTGGAATGCGCGGCCCCGAAAGCAGCACCGCCAGCGAGTCGTTCGCTCCGCTCGCATCCATCGCCGGCCAAACGCCGACCGTTTTTCGAAACGTCGCGATCGCGTCGGCAATCGCGTCGACGTCCTGCTTGGCCCGTTCGACGCGGCGCTCCATGAGGACACCGCGCCACAACGGAACCACGGCCCCCACCAACGTCGCCAGCACCGCGAGCACGACGATGAGCTCGGGCACGGTGACACCATGGTTGGTCGGGGAACTGCGAAACACGTGCGGACTCACAAACTGCTGTTGTCGATGGCGCGTCGCGCCAGTGGGTGGACTGGGGTCTATGCGCCGTTGATCGGACCGTTGCCATCGCCAACTTGAGCGTCAAGCCGCCGGGGGTTCCGGCCATTCGGCTTCACATTCCGACGGATTGCTGCCGAACAGGGGCTCGATGCAAGCAGTAGTACAGAGCTTGATCGCGGCCATCGTCGACGCCGCTGGAGTGCCCGAAAACTCGCTCGAACGGCTGTGGGATGAGACCGACGGCAGCGAGCGGGACTTCGTGGCAAGGGTCGCCGAACTCGGCCTCATGCGCGAAAGCGACGTGTTTCGGCTCTATGCCGAATCCATGGGCCTCCCGTTCGAGAATCCAGACGTACTCGACCTCGAGCCCGAGATCCTTGATCTGCTCCCAGAAGATGTCGTCCGTCGCTACCGCTGCCTGCCGGTGCGCTATGACGACGACACGCTCGTGGTGGCGATGGAGGATCCGCTCGATCTCCTGGCACTCGACACGATTCAGGAAATCCTGAATGTACCGGTCATGCCGTGCCTTTGCCCACCCGAGACGCTACGCGGCGGCATCGAGTACAAACTGCGCGCCGGACGCGGCCTCGACGGGTTGCTCCAGGGACTCGACCTGAGCCAAATGGACGACTCAGCATTCTCGAGTCCACAGAAGCTCAAGGAGATCGCCGGCGAGAACGCGATTGTGCAGTTGGTCGATTGGATCATCGACCAGGCGCTGCGTCGCAAGGCCAGCGATATCCACATCGAACCGGGCAAGGCTTGGTTGCGCCTGCGGCTGCGCATCGACGGGCGCCTCGAGACCGTGCAGAAGCTACCCAAGCCTCTGCATTCGGCCATCATCTCGCGCATCAAGATCCTGTCGGTGCTCGACATCTCGGAGCGGCGACGCCCGCAGGACGGCCGCTTCGCCAAGGAACTGACGGTCGGCGGCGCAGTCGAGTTCCGCGTCTCGACGCTGCCATCGGTGGACGGAGAAAAGGCGGTGTTGCGCATCCTCGACAAGCGCAACATCCAACTCGACCTCGACAAGCTGGGCTTCGCCAAGCGCGACGCCGATCTGCTGCGCTCGGCCGCGAATCGGCCCAACGGGCTGATCCTGGTCACCGGCCCGACCGGTAGTGGCAAGACGACGACGCTCTACGGCGTGCTCGACTTCCTCAACACCGAGGACCGCAACCTCATCACGGTCGAGGATCCGGTCGAATACCACCTCGCCGGCGTGACGCAGGTGCAGGTCGATCGCAAGGCGGACCGAACGTTCGCGACGGCCCTGCGCTCGATGATGCGCCAGGACCCCGACGTCGTGATGGTC
>CAYSWE010000237.1:0-7458 GCA_964434515.1 uncultured Phycisphaerales bacterium
GTGGGTCCTCGCGCTCGCGGGCGATCATGGTGTCGGGGAGACACCGCCGCGTGCCAAGGCCAAGTTTGGTGACGGCGAGTACCTCGACGTCAACCGTGTGGCCGCCGAGGGCAGCGGCGAGGCGGGACTGTGGGTGCGCCTCAGTCGCCATCTGGGCGCGACGTTCCGCGAGAAGCTCGGTGCGCTGCGACCATTCCGCCCGGTCGGCGAAGGTCGAGCGCGGTCGGTAGCCCATACACTCTTCGTTCCCACGGCTGCGCAGATCTACCTGCGTGGCGCGGTGCTCAAGAAGCATGGCCTCGAGCCGCGCCAGGTCGCGCGCGAGATCGTCGCCTGGCTCTTGCTCCAGGGTGAGGTCGAGTTCGCGATTGCGCGAGAAGCGCTCGAGTCGGGCAAGCTCCCCGAGCACCGATTCGCCGAGCTGTTCGCGCACAGTTTCGATCGGGAGCGGAGCGGCGATGTGCTGTTCGCTCTGAAGCCGCACCTCCTGCCCTATCGCAAGGGAGTCGCCGCGCCCGCCACGCACGGCTCGCCGTATGACTATGATCGTCATGTGCCGCTCATGTTTCTTGGCGTCGGAATCGCGCCCGGCGTCGTTCTCGACCAGCCTGTGGCGATCGCGGACCTCGCCGTTACGCTCGCGGCGGTTTGCGGTGTTGAGCCGCCTGCGGCGGCTACGGGGCGACGACTGGACGGCGCGCTGCTACGCTAGTGGTGTGATTCCTAGTGGTACGAACCTCCGAACTCTTGGCGTGCTTGCGCTTTCGTGTGTGCTCTCGTCGGTGGATGCACAGGTCTCCGCGGTCCGCACTGGCGCGGTGGCACCGCAGCCGTTCCAGCACCGCGTGCTCGCCGAGGCCTACTATGCCGAGGGGGCGGGCTATGGTGACTTCAATCGAGACGGGAAGGTCGATGTCGTCTCCGGTCCGTTTTGGTACGAAGGACCTGGCCTGACGCGTCGCCACACGATCTACCCACCGCGACGTTTTCCGATTGGATTCTTTGCCGACAACTTCTTTGTCTACGGCACGGACGTGGACCGCGATGGATGGGATGACGTGCTCGTCATCGGCTTTCCTGGGACCGCTGCGCACTGGTATGAAAATCCGAAGCAAGCCAATGGCACCTGGAAGCGGCACCTGGTCTGGCCGCTGGTCGATTTCGAGTCTCCGGCGTTCGTGGATATCGACCGGGATGGACGTTCGGAACTCGTCTGTGCGACCCTCGGGCGCCTCGGATTCCTGAAGCCAGACCCGAAAGATGCACGTCGGCCGTGGAGCTTCCATGCGATCTCGCCACGCGCCGGTTGGAACGCGTTCACGCATGGGCTCGGCGTTGGTGATGTGGACGGCGACGGACGCGCGGACGTGCTGACGAGTCTCGGGTGGTTTCGTCAGCCCGCCTCGCTGCGCGGCGATCCTCTCTGGCAGGCGCACCCCGTCGCGTTCGGGGTTGCTGGTTCGCAAATGTACGCCTATGACGTGGACGGCGATGGCGACAACGATGTGATTACCGCCGTGAATGCGCACGGCTACGGGCTCAGCTGGTTCGAGCACACGCGCAATGGCAGCTCGATTCGTTTTCGCGAGCACACGATTCTGCCGCGCGCGCCGACACGCAGGGGGCTACAGTTTTCTCAGTTGCACGCCGTCCAGCTAGCGGACATCGATGGTGACGGGTTGCTCGACATCGTCACCGGCAAGACGTTCTGGGCGCACAACGGCGCCGATCCCGGCGCGCGCGAACCCGCAGTCCTCTATTGGTTCCGACTCGTTCGCAAGGGCCCGGTCCGCTTCGAGCCTCGATTCGTGAGCATGGATGTGGGCATTGGTCGGCAGATCTCCGTGACGGATCTCGACGGCGACCGCCGACCGGATCTGATCGTTGGGAACAAGCACGGCGCGCATGTGTGGACGCAGCGCGCGCCGTAGGGGCCCGCGCACCAGTGACTGCCCTTCTGTCGACCGGGTTTCGCCGCCGCTGGGTCTGTTGCGGTGCTTCGGTGAGACTAAGGAGCGCTGACCACGAGAACCGGGTCCAGGGTCGACAGCACGAACCTCTGCACGAGTTCCGGTACCCCACGCTCGACCGGCTCCATAGGCACGATGTGCAGCCGATTGCGTTCTTCTGCCTCGTCGACGAGTTCGCCGTCGGGGTGGACGAGGCGAGCCTCGAGGGATAGGCCCGGATGCTGTTCTCGGAGTCCGAGGAGATGGTGGAGGTAGCCGGACAGTCCCTTGGATAGCAGCGGGATCAAGTCGGCCGGTGCGACGCGGTAGCCTAGGGCCATGGCGTCGTCGACGTCCGAATCCTCCGCGCCGTGGTAGATGAATGTGATTCCCAGTGTGCCGGCGAGAACGAGCGGTTCGGTTCGGTCTGCTTTGGCTGGCTCTGAAGCGGTGCTCGCTTGGAGGCGTCCGAGCGCGAGGCGAATGGCATGCGTTGCGGCTCGATCGGGCCGTTCGAGAATCAGATGCGGCCGATCGAGCGCGTTCACGTCTTCGCTGAGCGGGCCGCGGACGATCAGCACCGGTGTCCGAGAGCGTGCCAGGCAGACCTCGACGACGGTGCCCAAGGTGGATTCGCCGAGGTCACCCAGGTCGTGAGCAAACGGGCAGGGCAGCAAGCAGAGGTCTGCCTTACGATCCTCGAGGACCTGCAGGATGCGTTCGTGGCTCTCTGCGCGTTGGCTCATGACGCCTTCCGCTCGAATCCCGCTCTTGCTGAGCACGAGCAGCGCTGCGTCGATCGCAATGTCCTCACGCCGGTTGGCGTCCTCGGCGAGCACGCCCGCGGTCACGAAGACCCGGGCTCGGTGCGCTTCGGCCAGACGCGTCAAGATCGCGCAGGTCGTCGCGTCTTGGTTGGACCCGTCGAGGACGGCGACCCAGACCTGCGGCCACATCGGATCGCCGACCTTGGCGCGGCCTGCTTGCAAAGCGGCGGCGAAGCGCTCGACGTTGTCGTGGATGAGCCGGTCGTTTCGGTCGTTGGATTCCATGGCGATCAGTGCGAGCTCGTGGCGCCGCCCGGAAGGAGCGGCATGAGGCCGGAGGCGTGGAAGGCGATGATGTAGGCCGTGGCGAGTGCGAGTTGGATGGCCATGAGCGTGGCGCCTACCTTGAGGAAGCGACCCCAGCCGACCTGGATGCCGGCCTCCTTGGCGAGCGCGTGCAGGGCGATCACACACGAGATCGAGCCGATCGGTGTGGCGTTGCCGCCGAGATTCGCGCCGAGGATGAGCGACCACCACAGCGGTTCGTGTGGCATGTGCTGCATGGCCGGGACCATCGGGATCATGGTTGCAGCCACGGGGATGTTGTCGACGATGGCCGAGGCCGTCCCGGAGAACCACGTGATGATGGCGATCGCCAGCGCGACAGAGTCACCCGTCAGGCTGGTCAGCGCCCCGGCGATGCGCTCGAGAAGGTGGACTTCCTTGACCAGGCCGACGATGACGAAGAGTCCGGAGAAGAACAGGACGACGACCCAGTTCACCTTGCGGATCGTCTCTTCGACGTGGCGGCCGTGAAACAGCAGCATGAGAGCTGCCCCGACGAGCGCGATGTAGTCCGGTCCGAGCTTGAGTGGCGCGGCGAACGCAAAGCCGAGCACCGTCAATGCAAGGATGATGGCCGCCCGGTAGAACGCGCGGACATCCGGGGCCAAGGCCCATTCGTCAAACGCTTCCACCGTTGCCCGTAGCTCGTCACGCTCGGCGTCGGACGTGGGCAGGCGGAACTCGTCCCGGAACATGAAGCGCGTCCAGAAGTAGCACACCGCAAACGAGATCAGCGCGAATGGCAACGACACGATCAAGAACTGCACGTAGGGGATCTTCGCCGCTGAACCCACCATCAGGGTTGGGAGCCCGGAGGCGAACGTGCACAGCGTGCCCGAGTTGCTCGCGAACGCGATGCCGAGCATGTAGGGCAGCGGAGAGAGCTTCAGGCTCTTGCAGATGACGAGGGTCAGGCCGCTGACGATCAGCATCGCCGGGACGATGGTCAGCAGCGCGGCGAACGCAAAGACCAGCAGTTGGAGTGCCAGGAACAAGCGGATCGGATGGCCACCGGTCTTCTTGACGATCTTGATGGCAAGAAAGTGGAAGATCCCGGATTGTCCGGCAAGATCCACCAAGACGGACGTGCCGATGATGACTCCAAGAATGTTGAGGTCATGGCCGAGGATTTCGTACACGTGGGTGTACGGATCCAGCACGCCGCAGGCGACCGAAACTGCCACCATGACGAGCGCGCCACAAAGCGCCGCGACGGTCTTGTGCAGCACCTCGAACGCGATCAGCCCATAGGTCAGCAGCATCAGGCTGCCCAACAGAATCTGCAGGCCGGTTTCGCTCATGCGGGGGCGATGATGCCGCTGGGTCGGGAAGAAGCAAGGCCTGCGCCGATGCGAGCGGTTGTGCGAGATCGCACCTTGTCGCCTTTTTTGGGCTCGCACGGAACCTCGGTGTTGGGTCCGGCCGTCCTATTCCGTGTCCGGCGGCTTCTGGCAGTCGGCTCTGCTCTGGCGCCCGATTCTCAGGGGCGTTGACAAACTGGTCAAATGCGTCGAGGTCTCCCTCCCAACGCATAGGTCGAATTTCCTGCGGTATGGCTCAGGTGCGAGCTTCGCCGGACGCGCGCTGCCGTCGTGGTCGCACGCCGCCGAGCGAGGAATGAGCCTTACTGCTGCGCTGGATCGCGCCGGATCCTTTCCGGGCGGTCCTGTTCGTCCACCACCATCTAGTGGGCTGTTTCGGCGTTGCCGGGACAAAGATGGGTGGCTGAATCGTCTCTTTCAGATCTTCCTCCGGGAAGCGATGGGGTTGCGCGCCCTGATCTGTGTTCCTGTCCTGGGGGGGAGCCTCGACGTCCTTTCTCGCTTTCTTGCCTCGACCACCTCTCGCCTCGACCACCTCCTGCCCCGTCCCCCTTCGGCGAGGTGCACAGACAGCGGAGCCGCGCTGACGCGGCCCCGCTGTCTGGCTGTACACACCTTGTTCGTGGGCGCCTAGCAGCGCAAACTCCCGTCGTGGGCAAAACAGTCGTGATTCTTGGTGCCGGCCTCGCTGGCAGCTCCGTTGCTTGGGCGTTGACGCGTGCCGGCCAGGGCGAAGCTCCGAACGTCGTCGTTCTCGAGCGCGAGGCCGCGGCGGCGACGCACGCCAGCGCGCAGAACGCCGCGATGGTACGCTCGCTGGTGTTCGAGTCCGCGATCTCGCCCTTCGCGCTGCGTGGCACGCGCTTCTGGAATGAGCTGCCCGCCGAGCTCGACGGCGCCGGGATGTTTCGCCGCACCGGGTCACTCTTGCTCGCCTCCGAGCCGGCCACGGTCGCCCGCTTACAGTCGGCGGTCGAGCGAGCGCGTGCCTATGGCTTGGCACCCGAGATGTGGACGCGTGGCCAGTGTCGGGAGCGCTTCGGGCTACTTCGCGACACGCCGATCCTGGCCGCTGCGTACAGCCCGGACGATGGGGTGGCCGATCCCGTAGCGCTCGTCGATCGGCTGCTGACTCGTGCGCGCGCTCGCGGTGCCGAGCTGCAACTCGGAGCCGAGGTCGCGCGCATGATGGTCGAGCGGCGTGTGGTCCGCGGTGTCGAGTTGGCGGGCGGCCGCCTTGTCGAGGCCGACTCGCTCGTCCTCGCCGCCGGCGCCTGGGCCGGGCCGCTCCGGCGCGCAGCGGGCCTCGACGACCACGGCCTAAAGGCGCACCGCCGGCACCTCTTCAGTTCGGTCGATGCGTCGGTTCTGTCCGGACTGCGGCCCGACGACCCCTTCGTCTGGCACCTGGACCTGCAGGCCTACTTTCGACCCGAGGGCAGCGGCGTGCTCTTCTGCGCGTGCGACGAGGAGGTCGTCGCGCCCTGCCGTCCTGAAGTCGCGACCGGCATCGAGCAACTGGCCGAGCAGCGCTTCCGGACCGTCTTTCCGTTCCTCAGCGACCTCGCGATTCAACGCACCTGGGCGGGCCTCCGAACCTTCACCCCCGACACGAGCTTCGTGCTCGGCCGCGATCCCCAGACCCAAGGCCTGTTCGACGCCATCGGCCTCGGCGGCCACGGAGTCACCTGCGCGATCCCCGCCGGCGAACAAGTCGCTGCCGCCATCCAAGGGAAGGGCGAAGCAAGGTGTCGCAGTCGTTTTTTCCTGTAGGAATGCCCGACTCGGTGGGTGGCACGCCCGGCAGGATTCGAACCTGCGACATTCGGCTTAGAAGGCCGACGCTCTATCCAGCTGAGCTACGGGCGCTCGTCGGCGCAGCATTGCCGTATCGGCGGCACGGCGCAAGTCCGCGACTACGCGTAGAACTGGCCGAAGCGGTTGGCGATGAAGGCTTCGTACGGGACATCCTCCATGCGGACGAAGCCTTGCTGGGGTAGCTCGTTTGCGCGCAGCATGTCGAGCACCGTGCAGACTCCGGCGGCGGTCGTGATCTGGATGCCACTCCAGTTGTGCTCGCCGATCTCGCGGTGGTAGACGGTGCGGGCGTAGACGTTGGTCGTGAGGCGACCGTGGCACATGCCGGTGGCGCTGACGAAGATGACGATCTGATCGTTGGAGGTCGCGGGCAGCGCGCGTTCGAACATCCGCGCAAGCCCGGCTTGGTCGTCGACCATGCGCAGGTCGCCCAACAGAAACTTCAGCAGGTGGCAGTGTCCCGGGTAGCGCAGGGACTTGTAGTTCACGTTGCGAACCTTGTCGCGCAGGGTGTCGGCCAAGCTGCCCAGTCCGCCGGAGGTGTTGAACGCCTCGTAGCGCACGCCGTCGATGACGATCTCTTCGAGATTCTCGAGTGGCTGCACGGTGGTCAGCTCGTGGTTGAGCACGACTTCGCACGGCTGGCAGTATTCGTTGATCAGCCCCTCCGTGCTCCACGTCAAGTTGTACTTGAACCGATTGTCGGGATAGCGCGGCAAGGCGCCGACGCGCAGGCGCAGGTCGCTCACTTCGGTCATGGGCCGCAGCAAGTGCATGGCGACGATCGTGATGAATCCCGGCGCCAGACCGCACTGCGGGGCGAACGCCGTCTTCGTGGCCGGGTCGGCGGCGATCGCCGCAACCTGGTCCGTCACCTTGACATCCTCGGTCAGATCGAGGTAGTGGACTTGGTTCGCCGCGGCGCGCCGCGCGATGATCGCGTTGCAGTGGAATGGCGCGCAGGAGATGACCGCGTCCGCGCCGTCCATCAGGCGGTCGAGCGCCGCCTCGTCGGTGAAGTCGATTTCCTCGGTCACGCGAATCGACTTCGGCGAGACCGCGCGCAGCACTTCCAATGCCGCCGCGCTCGAGTCACCGACGCGCAGCTCGTAGTCGCCGCCGCCGAGTTCACCGAGCATGTAGCTGACCATGCGCCCAATCTTGCCGGCGCCTAGCAATACGACAGTCGTGGTCCCTTCGGTACTCATATGGGACAGGATGCGGGCCTCGCGTCGGTGTGCAAGGGAGGAACCGGGT
>CAYSWE010000238.1:0-7432 GCA_964434515.1 uncultured Phycisphaerales bacterium
CAGCTGCCTCGCCTGCTTGGGTGTGCAGAGTCCGACTGCCCGGCGATCCAGTAGGTGCTCGCGCAGCTCCTCGACCTGGGACGCCGCGTAGCCTTGGATGCAGTCCAGGGGTAGGCCGGATCGGCGGATCGCTTTGAGCTGCGCTTCGGTCGGCGTTCCGCCGTGTCGCGGACGGTTTGCGAAGCGCGCCAGGTCGATGCCGACCGATGCATAGGGGTCGCGTCGCAGGAGCTGATAGACGACGTCTGCTTCTTGTGCTTCCTGCGCCTGGCGCGCGAGCTCGAGGGCCTTTGCGAGGGCGAGTGCGTCGCCAGCTTCGCTTGCCTGGGCGGCGATGGCGCGCGCGCGTTCGACGACGCTGTCTTCGTCACGCGCGAAGATGTCGACGGCCTGCACCAGGGCGTGCCGGCAGTTGGCCGGAACGAAGTCGAGCACGAGCAGGTCCTCCTTGCCTGGCGCGATGCGCGTGCCGCGGCCGACCATTTGTGCGTAGAACGATCGCGAGAGCACGGGCCGCGCGATCGCGACCATCGAGATCTCTGGTACGTCGAATCCCTCTGTGAAGAGGGCGCAGTTGACCAGGGCTTGGATCTCGCCGCGTCGGAACGCTTGGATCACCGCGGTGCGCTCTTCGAGGCGATGCGTACCGTCGAGCGAGTGAGCGTAGCGCGGATTGTGCGAAAGATCGTTGAGCACGTAGGCGAGAGCCTTGGCGTGCGCGACCGACGCCGCGAAGACGATCGTCGGTCGCTTGCCGCGCTCGCGCAAAATCGGTTCGGCCACCTCGGCTAGGTGGAGCTCTTGCGTCAGGACCTGCTCGACGCCTTTGGTTGCAAGCTCACCGGCGATCTTGCGGACGCCACTGAAGTCCGCTTGCGTTTGCACGAGAAACGACCGGATCGGCGCCAGCCAACCCGCCTCGGTCGCGGTCAGCATGTCGTAGTCGTAAGCGACCTCCGAGAAGATGTCACCGAGCCGCGCTCCGTCGCTGCGTTCGGGTGTGGCGGTCACGCCGAGCACGTGTGCATCGAAGTGCTCGACCACGGCCTGGAACGAATCGGCGGTGCTGTGGTGCGCTTCGTCGATCACGACGATGCGAAACGCGTCACGCGGGATCTGTTGCAGTCGGCGTTGCAGAGTTTGGATGCTGGCCACCGTGATCTTATGGCGCTCTCCCGTCGGTCGCGTGAGTTCGCGTCGGTCTGCCATCTCGACGGCGACCACGTCGTTGCACCAGCTAGAGATCTTGTCGCGAGCCTGCTCGACCAGCTCCTGGCGGTGTGCCAGCACGAGCACCGGCCCCTTGGCCAAGCGCGAGATCTCGGCAAACAGAACCGTCTTGCCGGTTCCCGTGGGCATGACTACGAGCACGCGGCGGTGCCCACGCCGATACGCGTCGCGCACTGCTGCGAGCGCTTGTTCCTGGTAGGGACGGAGCTGCATCGCGGGCGCGAGGATAGCATGGGCCCCGGCCAGCCAACGGCAGATGTTTGACCGGTGCGCGTGAGCGTGGACCGAGTCGCCGATGGGGTGCGCCGACCGGCCTTGCGAGGCCGCACACGGATTGCGATACTGAGGCTTTCCGCATTCGCCGGACGCGGTCCTCGCAAGGCTAGCATGCAAGAAACCTCTCACGGACAGCTTCCATCCGCTCTTGTCGTCGACGGGCCAACGCCGATGGGGCTCGCGAAGGCCTCGCTGTCCCAGCTCGTCGCCGAAACGCTGAAACGGATCCAGAACGGGAGCTTCTGCGAGAATGACACGAGCATTCGCCTCGGTAATGCGATTCAGGACCGGCTGAACGACGCACTCAACGTCCACAACAACCGATTCTCGAAGCAACGCCTGCTCGACACGTACTACACGTTGCACGGGTCGCTTGAGAATCGGCCACGGATCGACAACGCGCGCGTATTGGACCTTGGTTGTGGATCCGTGAACCCGCTCGGCTTGAGCATGCTGTTCCAGCTGATGGGCGCGCGGAG
Source organism: uncultured Phycisphaerales bacterium (assembly GCA_964434515.1). GTDB lineage: Bacteria > Planctomycetota > UBA1135 > UBA1135 > CAYSWE01. Next base: position 1,986 of record CAYSWE010000238.1, read on the forward strand.
GACCTACGCGGTCGATCTGGATCCGGTGCAGGACTCACGGCGTGCGGTTCGGGCCCTGGCGGATGTCATCAGGGAGATCCTCTTCGACCCCGGCATCGTGGCGAATCCGACGATTCCTACAGGCGCAGAACTCCTGCGTCGTGTGTCGTCGTTCGACCTGCCCGCGCTGGCTCGCGGTGAAATCTCTGGGATCGACTCCGATCGGATGCAGTTTCACCTTCGGTCCGCCGATGCCCTGGACATCGTCGGCGACAACGAACTCGACTTGGTCGTGTCCAACTCGTTCTTCGAGCACGTCGAAGACCCGGACGCGGTCATCGGGGAGCTGGCCCGCGCGACCAAGCTCGGAGGCCGCGGTGTCCACGTCATCGATGGCACGGACCACCTCTACTACGGTGACCCCAAACTGGGCCAACTGGATTTTCTCCGCTTGCCCGGGGACGCAACCATGTGCTTCGGTTGCAACCGCATCCGCCCGGTTGCGTTCGTCGAGATCTTCGAACGGCATGGCTTTGCGGCCGAGGTTTCCGAGCTGCAGAGGATCGAACTCGACGAAACGACGATCGCCGGCTTCCAGGAGCCATGGCGCTCGATGAGTCCGGCCTGCTTGCAAACGACGATCGCGCGGCTCGACGTGCGTCGCGTCGCGGACTGATCTGCCGAGGTAACTCGTTGTCGAGAACCAAGCCGTCGCGGCCAAGCCTCTTTCTAGCGTCAGGAATCCGAGAACCAGTCACGGGCGTTGCGACGTTTCTTAGGTGGTCGCGCGTCGAACTGTTCGACGTCACCGTTTCCGAAACGACAGGCCCAAGGAGGCTTCGATGTTCCGCGTCTTCATCATTTCGACTCTCGCTCTCTCCACCGCTTTACTAGCAACAGATCCCACCGTCGCCACGAGTTCCTTGGTCTCGCGACAGGGAGTCTTCTCTGCTGTCGATGGCGCCACGCGAGCCTCGTCCAAGAAAGACACTGTCGAGAACATCAACTGGGTCGCCGACCTACTCGAACTCAATCCAGAAGCGTCGTTCACGCCGACGCAGCCGGGGTTCATCGTGGACAACCCGCCGGGCAAGCCGCTCGTCCTGCCGAAGGGCAAGAGGCCGGGTGACGTGGACCTGACTATCCCGAAGAACTAACTCGGGTCGAACGCTTTGTGAGTAGCCCATCTCACGTCCGATGGCAGGGATCCTTCCGGCCCTCTGCACCGGAATCGCCGATCGGAGATGCGGGCTGCGGGGGCAGCCTGACCGGAACGAGGCCGAAATCCGTAACGCTGTGTAGCAAACGCGGTACCATGGATTGGGCGCGCTTGGGCGCTCGTCGAGGTCTGTATGAAAGTCTGCCCCGTCTGCGAGGGCTATACGAGCTCTTCCGTTGATCGCTGCGCGACCTGCGAAGCGCCCTTGGTGTCGGCCGATTCGGTCGCCTGGGTGCGGCGGGATGGTGATGATGGCGCCGGCAATCCGTGGGTAGGCGTCGTGATTGGCGGCAAGTATCGCATCACGGGCACGCTGGGGAAGGGGGGCATGGGCACCGTCTTCCGGGCAGTGCATCAGGTTTCGCTCTCGCCGGTGGCGGTCAAGGTCCTGCACCCGAAGTTCGCCGCGCATCGGGTATTCAAGGAAACGCTGATCGCCGAAGCGCGCCATGCCTCGTTGCTGCGCAGCGAGCGGGTCGCTCGCGTCACCGATGTTGGGGAAACGCCCGAGGGATCGGTCTTCATCGCGATGGAACTCGTGGAGGGCGAGACCCTCGATGATTGGATGCAGCGCGAGGGAGCGTTGCCGGTTCCGGTTGTACGACAGCTGCTCATCCAACTCTCAGACGCGCTCGAGCAGGCGCATGCGGCAGGGATCGTGCACCGCGACTTAGCGCCGAAGAACGTCATGATCGAGGCGCACGACACCGAGTTGCGCGTCAAGATCCTCGACTTCGGGATCGCTCGTGGCCGGGGCGTTGATGCTGGCCTGTCACCGGAACTCGCGTGGGTGAATCCGCCCTACACGGCGCCAGAGATCCTCGCCGGCGCAGCCGGGGATCGCCGAGCGGACCTCTACTCCCTGGGGGTTCTGGCGTATCAGGCCCTCTCGGGGCAACTGCCGCACGGCGGCGGCAGCCTAGAGGATCGCGTCCGCGAGGTGGTCGAGCGCGAGCCTGCGCCGCTCGTCGCGCCGCCGAAAACGCCTCGCAGGCTGGTCACGCTGGTTCGGCAGTTGATGGCCAAGCGGCCGGAGGATCGCCCGGCGACGATCGGCGACGTCCGGGCCGCACTCACCTACGCGAGGCCGCGGCCCAAGCTTGCCTTTCAGATTGCGGCCGTGGCGGTGTTCATTGCCGGAACGACCGGTCTGCTCAATGCCGTGTTCACGCCGGCCGAGCCGACCCTGCAGTCGACTGCTGGGAGTGGGCTCATTCTCGCTCGCCAGCGCGCATCACGCGACGCCACGCAGATTGTGCGGCTGGAGGCGTTGCGCCGGCTCGAGCTGTCGGTTGCCGATCTGCGCGCCGATGAGATCGAAGTGCGGGGGTTTGCCCTCGGCGCGCAACTCTTTGCAGCAAGCCCCGGCGGGCACATCGTCGACGGGGAGTGGCGCCTCGATTCCGAGCACGACCGTGGTTGGAAGACGATCCTCGAGCTTTGTGCGGCGACCGCGCGACCGGTCAGCCTGGACTTCGTCCACCGGCCGAGCAATCGGGTCCTGGCCTATGCGACCGTGCTCGTCGATCGCGATGAGCCGCGCTTGGACTTCACGCGGGCGCCTTCGAGCCCGCTGATGCTCGACAGTCGTTTGGTGGCGAGCGTGTCGGACTCCTCCGGCCTCGAGAGCCTATCGGTTCGGCTCGTGCTGCGTGGGACCGTCCTGTCCGAGATCCTCCTCGAGCCTCCAGAGGAGACGGTCGACCTGGCGTTGGGGAGGCTCCTGGCGCGTGCGCAACACCTGCGCTCCGACATCGATCTAAACCAGCTGGACGGTGCGGCGGTCGTGTGTGTCTTGCGTGACCGCGCCGGACGCGAGACGAATCGTTCCTGGGGGTTGCCCAGGGTGGACCTCAGCATTCCGGAGATCCAGAGTGTGACTGGCCTCGACGGCGGCGCGCTGCTGACGCTGGACGAAGGGAGTTGTCGGCTGCGCGTGCGGCTCGATCGGGCCGAACCGCGACTCGCTGGCCTTGCGGTCACGACCAGCGCACTTGACGGCGGCGGGCGAACGACCGTGTATCCGCCGACGAGCTTCGAGGAGTATGAGGACGACTACTTCAGCGTGCGCATCGACGTGCCGGAGGGACACGCGCAGGAGATCGGGTTCCGCTTCAGCGTGTTCGATCGCGCCGGAAACCGTAGCAAGGCGTTCCCGCAGACGCTGCGATTCCAGGACCTGTCGTTGGATCCCTCGTTTCGGCTGGTCGATTCCGTCCCCGGAACCGCCGCACTCGTGGAGGGGCGCCACGGGCTGCGCATCGCCTCGGGCGAGAAAGTCGTGCTCGAGTATCGGTGTAGCGAGGCCTACGTCCCGGTGCCGCAGCGCGCGGCACAAGTCGAACTCGTTCATAACGAGAAGGGGCTGTGCGTGGTCCAGCTTGGTCCGTTCGATGCCGGTGCGCGCGCGTCGCTGGTTCTCCATCACCGTCCGACCGGGCAGAAGCTTGCCATCCGCAAAGTCGTGCGGCTGCCGGTGAGCGTGCTGCCGAGTGGCCCGACCATCGAGCCGGACGCGCGTTTCGCTGGGCGCCGCATTTGGACGCCTGCCGTTTGCGCTACCGATGGGATCTTCGAGCGCGACGGTGCCCACGCACGGTTGCGTCGGGGGTTGCGCTTGCATGCGCCGGCCCCGATCGAGGCACGCGCTCGTCTCTGGCACGCTATCGCTGGCAGCGAGTGGACGCAGTCCGCGTGGGTTCGTGTCCCCGACGACCTCGGGCGCCTTGGGTTCGACATCGTTCCCGGGCGCAACCGCGTTGCGCTCGAGGTCGTCGATGTCCTAGGGCGTCCATTGCGCGATCTCGGGGAGGTTGGGGCGGAGGCACGCGTCGTGCAACAGGGCGCGAGCCACGCAGTCCTTCTTGCGGACTTTCTGCACGACGCATCGCCTCCGGAGTTTGCTCCCGAGGTGCCGATCGAGCTGGGGCGCAGCGCGCATCTTCGGTTTCGTGACGACATCCGTCTGAGTTCGTCCGATTCGGTTCGGCTCGTGCATGCGGTTGAGGGTGAGTGGCCGGGCCGGGTTCATCGCATGGGGCGTGGCACTCGCATCGAGTTCGATCTTCCGTTTTCGCGAGTTGCGGCCATCTGCGGTTGGCGCGCCCTGACGGCACGAAGCTTTCTTGCGTTTGAGCCGGTCGAACGGGAGTTCGAGCTGCGCACTCCTGCAGGACGTTGGAGCGTCGTGCTGCGCTTCCAGCCCGCCCGCAGTTTGCTGCGTTCGACCCGACTGCGTGTGCTGCATGCCAAGCTACCGCCGGCACTCGGGAATCTGCGGCTGGTCCCGTTCTTACCGCCGCTCGCCGGGCGGACGATCGATCTGGGGCCTCCTCTCCAGGCGCACGCGCGCGGAAGTCTGACGCTCGCACCTCGCGTCAAGGTTGCGGGGCTGGGCGAGTACTACTTGAGTGCGACCGAGGTCACGCGACGCCAATACTCCGTGTTTGTCGACGATGCCCTCGCCCTGCGGGCCCGCGGCAAGTTCGATGTCCGGGTGCTGGGCCACGCCGAGGATCCGCTGCACGCCCGACGGTTCACGCGCGAGGGGCTGCGGCCCGATCTATCGCTGTTCGGTGTGTCGAGCCTCGCTGAGCTCGTGCTGCTCGACGGTGACCGGCCGATCACGGGCGTCAACTATTACCAGGCGCAAGCCTTTGTGCGTTGGCTTGGCCAGCGGGCCTTTGGTGACGCGACGATGTTTCGTTTGCCATTCGGAGCCGAACTGGAGTGGGCCGCGCAGCGCCATGCGCCAGCGGCTGCAGGCCGCGGGCTCGGGCGCGAGGTTCGTGCGAATTTCATGGCGTTCCAAGAACGCGCTCGCGTCCCTCGCGGGGTCAATGCCGCGCGTTGGCCGGCAACGTCGCGCGAGCTGGAGCGGCTGGGTGACTTCGCCGTTTCGTGGGACGAGCAGCGCGTGTACGGTCTGGGTTTTGGGGTTCGCGAGTGGGTCGAGGACGTCCCGCTCGTGGGGGCACTGGACGCGTATCGCGTGCTGGCCGAGAGTCACGCTCGGCATGTGGCGTATGCGCGGAGTCGGCAGGCGGGAGATGAGTTGCGACCACCATGGATGAGTGCATTGGAGAATGGCGAGCTACGCGGGCTCGGCTGGGGTGAGCCGCCCATCGGCGGACGCGACCCGGCAGGGTTCCTCCCGGCTGCGTCTGTCGGCGGCCGTGCGACCGGGGTCCTTGGCGTCAAGCGAATGAACTACGTGCGCCGCGATGGTCGCGGGCTGGGGCTCGGTCGC
>CAYSWE010000239.1:0-7418 GCA_964434515.1 uncultured Phycisphaerales bacterium
GACCTCGAGGCGCTCGGCGCGGTCATGGATGCGGCGGCGAAGAACTGGCTCGTCCACGATGGTGTGTGGTTCCAGGCGGTCGAGCGGTATGCGGCGCTCGACGACGCGATGCGTTGCAACGAGGGAGCCTGGTCGCGCTTCGCGCCCTACGAGGCCTACTGCATTCGCCAACTCTTGGGGCTGGATGCGAGCGAGGGCGGGCTCGAACAGCTGAAGGAAGCGCTCAAGTATCGCCTCTATGCCCGGATCAACCGGCAGGAGGTTGCGGACGAGGGGCCAGAGGCGTTTGTGTTCCGGATGGTCGAGTGTCGGGTCCAAGTCGCTCGGCGCCGCAAGGGGCTCGACGACTATCCGTGCAAGTCTGCTGGGATCATCGAGTTCACTGGCTTTGCGCGCGCCATCCATCCGCAGATCGAAACGACCTGCCTGGCTTGCCCACCGGACGGCGGCATGCGCGACTGGTTTTGCGGGTGGCGGTTTTCGCTCTCCGAGAAGCACCGTTCGTGACGGCGGCGGGGCCTTTGTGGCCTGCTACGGCAGCACGAACTCCCGGCCCTTGTCTTTCACCGTTAGCACCGGGCACGGCGCCTTGCGCACGACCTTCTCCGCCGTGCTGCCGAGAAGGAGGTGCTTGATCCCACTGACGCCGTGGGTCGCGATCACGATGAGATCCACGTCTTCCTCGCGGGCGATGCGAATGATCTGGACGAATGGGGAGCCTTCGGCGACCCGGGTGTGGGTCGCAACTGTGCGAGCGTCCTCGCCCTCGAGAATCTCCGCCAGGCGCTTCTCGGCATCCTGACGCATCCTGTCTTCGATTTCCTCGTAGACCTCCGCGGCAATGGACGTCTCCACCGGATAGCTCGGGGGCGCGGTTACGTGCAGCACCAAGACCTCGGCATCGTGGGCCTTCGCGAGGGCCATGGCATAGTCGAGCGCCTTGTTGGAGAAGTCCGAGAAGTCGGTCGGTACGAGGATCTTGTTCAGCGTGATCATGGCTGTACCTCCTGCGGCGGTGTGTCTGTAGCGGCGCTGTGCCTGCCGCGACAGCGTACACGCCGCAACGTGTGTGCCATGTTGGGGCGGCGCGGTTGCGTTCGATACCGCGTTTCGCCGAAGATGCGCGGGTCTCGTTCTCGTCTCTCAAACGCAGGTAATCCGATGCAGTGTTTCTCAGCCGTTTTCTCGTGTTCGGTCGTCGCCGCGCTCTTCGCTACGCCTTTGCTTCGTGCTCAGACGGACGCAGTCCTCATGTGCCGGCGCGGCAAGGTGACCGTCTCGCTTTCTGGCGCAGGTGGCCTCATGGTCCGGAATTGGCCGGGCAGCCCGGTGTCGCTCCGCCTTGGTCATGGCAGCCGGCCGCGCTTCGATGATCGGGGCGCGCTCTACTTCGCGCGGGTCTTTGACGACGGCTATCAGGAGACCCGGCGCGAGACGTGGGTGCTCGAGCCTGGCAGGCTTAGTCCGCGGCGGCTTCGACCGGTCGAGGCCGCTCCAACGTATCGCTTGCGGCGCGTCCACGCGCCGAATGGCGTGACCATCAAGGTCGCCATCGACGCCGGCCATGGTGGCACCGACGGGGGAGCTCAGGGCAACGGCCTAAAGGAGAAGGACATTACGCTCGATGTCGCCTTGCGACTGCGGCAGCTCCTCGTGCTCGACACTCAAGACACGCGCGGCGGTGGTGCTTGGAATGTGCTCATGACTCGGTCGACGGACGTCTCTGTGAGCCTGTCCCAGCGCACCAACATGGCCAACGCATTTGCGGCAGCGTCCTTCACGTCGATCCACATGAACTCGTCCACGGCCACGAGCGCGCATGGCAGCGAGACTTACTGTTTGCGTGGGCAGGAGAACAACGCGAGCGGGCGCTATCGCAATCGGGCCCACGCGGAACTGCTGGCGGCGTGGCAGCTTCGAGACCGCGGCGTCAAGACTGCTGGGTTCTTCGTCCTGCGCCACACCAACATGCCAGCGATTCTCGTCGAAGGTGGGTTCATCACCAGCGTTACCGATGCGCAAAAACTCGCAAGTGCAGCGGCGCGGCAGCGGTTGGCGCTTGGCCTGCTGTGGGCGATGCAAGAGCACCACGGGTTCGCCCGCTACACGCCGAGTTCGCAGGGGATTCTGCGTGGCATCGTCTACGACGCGGCACAGGGGACCGGTCGTCGCATCGCTGGCGCGACGGTGGCGCTCGCCGACGGGCGCTTCGTGCGCAGCGATGCCTCGGGGAACTTCAGCTTCTCCCTTCCAACCGGAACCTATCGCTACGGGGCGACCGCGGCCGGCTTCACCGCGAACGAGCGGACGCGCACGCTGGGTGCTGGCACGACCTGGGGCAGCCTGGCGCTAACCCCGGCCAATGTGCCGGCGCTGACCGGGCCGGCACAGGTCCAGCGCAACGCGAACTACACGCTGACTTTGCGTGGGGATCGCTCGAGTCTGGCTCTGCTGCTGCTCTCGACCCAACCCGGGCTGCCGCTGCTCAACCTGGATGCGTCCGGGCTCGGCACCCTGTGGCCGAGCCCCTCGGGGCTGGTTGCGCAGCTCTTCGGCTTCGTTTCCGGTTCCGGCTCACTCGCTGCCACGCTGCGTGCACCCAATGCGGTCGGCCAGCTGCACCTGCAGGCGCTCGTTGGATCGGGCGGGACCTATCGGCTGAGCAACGGGCTGGGGGTCGCCGTGCGCTGACCGATCGCTGACGCATTTCGGACACACCGTTCGGCTATGCTGGGGCGCTGGTCCGAGAGTATCCTGCCTTATGCGCCGAGATGTTTCCGTTGCTTCGCGGTCGGCCCGCCGCCTGGCTGCCGGTGCGCTGTGTCTCCTTCTTTTGCTGGTCGTCGTCGCCTGTGGTGGACCGGTCTCCCGCCCGGTGGACCTCGGCAGAGCCGAGCGCCTCGCCGCCAATGGCAAGTTCGAAGAGGCCCGTCGTTTGCTCCAGCAGGTCGATCTCAAGTTCGCCGGCCGGGCTGGCATGGCGCCGATGCTCGAGCGATCTCGGGCGCACCTGCTGGGTTTCGAGAAGGCATTTAAGCGGGTCGAGCAGGAACTGCTGGGCCGACTGAGTTCGGATTCGGCGGCGCGTGTCATGAGCTATGCGCGCGGCGCTGCACGGCGGGCCGATGTCGCCGGCCATGGCTACGATGCCGCAGCCTACCGCGCGTTGCTTGGCAAGGTGCTCGAGCTGCGCAAGCTGGCTGCGCACACCCCGGCACCGGCCGCGCCGGAGCAGCCGCGTTCGTCACGCAAGCCCGAGCGTGCCAAGGTCGAGTCGCGCGTAAGCACCGGAGACGAGGCGGCCATGCTTGGGGCGGTGTTCGAGCACGCGCTTGAGGATCTCGACCGGCTCACGGGCGCACACGAGTTTGGCCAAGCTCTGACCCTCCTGCGGCAGATCCCGGCCTCGGATGCCAACGCGGATCGGTTACGCGCCGAGCGATGGAAGGTCGAGGCCGCGGCCAAGGCCTACATCGACGATACGCTCGTCCAGTCAGCCGCGCTGGAGAAGGCCGGACAGCTCGGCAAGGCGTATCGCTGGTTGCGCGCGCGAAGCGAGTTTCTCCCCAGGATCGGTTCGCTGAGCGTGCTGACCGTCCAGGCCAAACGCGTTCACGATCTCATGCGGGCAGGGCCGTCGATCGGTCGGGGCGGACCGGCAGTCGTCGCGGACGTCGAGGATGCCATTCGCGCTTCGGGTGGCGATCCCGCGGGGGACTCCGGCTTCAAGCGTCGCGTGCGGCGCGAGCTCGCGGCGGCGGCGGCCAAGGCGTTTGCCGAGCGTGACTACAAGGAAGCCGCAGTGAACTATCGCAAGGCCGCCGATCTGAGCCGCGGCTTGCACTTCGAGGGACAGTACCGCGCGCGTGCCGCACAGGCGCGGCTCCTGTTCGCGGCGCTCCGCTCCGTGAGTTCTGCAATCCGGCGCAACAAGGCGGCCTTCCGGCGTGTCGATCTTGGTTACGGCGAGAAGGCAGACCTCTTGTCAGCCGATCGCGATGGCGTGCTCGCCCGGATTGGCAAGAAGACCGAGAAGGTCCTCTATGACGCGCTTCCGGACGCCGCATTGGCGCGGGTCTTGGCACGGGCCGCGCAAACCGGGTCTGAGTTTTTGGGTGCTGCCGTGCTGTATTCCCAGGCCGACAAGCCGGACTTGGCGGTGGAACTGCTCAAGAAGGCGATCGTCGCCGACTCGACGATCAAGCCGAGCGTGGATGAGTTGCTCGCCAGAATCCGCCGGGAAAGTCCTGGGGATGGTGGCTACCAACTCATCGACGGCAAGTTCGTCTCGGCGCGTGCGATGGCTAGCGCCGAGATCGCCAAGCGCGTCAAGAAGCGTCTTCCCGCCATCTATGGTGCCACATCGAACGAGCGCCGCGACGCCGTCTACAAGAAGATCCTCGCGGACGACTCGCGCGCGCTCTCGATCGTTGCCGACGCGTTCGTTGCCAAGAAGCGCAAGATTCGCGAGCACATCACCGCGTCGAAGACCGGTCGCAAGCTCGACAAGCTACGCGAGCTGCGCGTCGAACTCGACAAACGGCGCGCGCACGCCCACGAACTCATCTTTGACACCGTGCGCTACTTCTATCCCTATCGTCCACCGGCGGTCAGCGGCAAGAAGGCTCTGGAATACGCGCCGGTGCAGCGCGAAGTCGACGCTCGAGTGGCCGCGGTTCGGGAGATCTGGGATGCCACGCAGAAGCACCCGTTTAGGCTCTCGAAGGGCACCTGTCGCGAACTCGACCTCTATCGTTGGCTCACCCGGCGTTTGGGCTCGCTCGGCGTTGTCACACACGAGATGGACCGCGAGTTCCGCGTCCTGCTGGCAGAGGACTCGATGAACATCCGCAACGTCGCGCTCGATGCGGAGGATCGCAAGTCGCTGCACGCCAGTACCGTTGTCTTGGCCAAGAACGCCAAGCGATTTGCCAAGCTGCTCGAGGAGAAGGCCATCACGCCAGAGGAGGTCGAGCTGCATCGGCTGACGAATCAGTACCGTTTGATGATGGGAGTGCCGGCACTCGGCGTCGATGTGCGCCTGGTTCGCGCGGCCCACGGTCATTGCGAGGAGATGACAAGGCTCGGGTATTTCGGTCACTTCTCGCCGACGCCCGGACGCAAGTCGCCTGCCGATCGCATGCGCAAGGAAGGCTATCTGCGCGGCGGCGGTGAGAACCTCGCGCAGAACATGAGCCCGGCCGGGGCAATCTATGCCTGGCAGCATTCCTCGGGGCACCACCGGAACATGCTTTATGCCACGCACAAGGACCTCGGCACGGGCTACCACGGCCGCAACTTTGCGCAAAACTTCGGTTCTGGAGCGCGCTGACCCATGACGATCGAGTTCGACGACTTCCTTGCGGTCGAGCTACGCGTGGGCACGATCGTCAGCGCGGAGGAGTTCCCCGAGGCCCGCAAGCCGGCCTATCGGTTGGTCATCGATTTCGGACCCGACGTTGGCGAGCTGCGCTCGTCGGCCCAGATCACCGACCTCTATGCCACGTCCGATCTGCTAGGTCGCCAGGTACTCAGCGTCGTGAACTTTCCGCCCAAGCAAGTCGGTCCGTTCGTTTCGCAGTGCCTCGTGACCGGCTTCGTCACCGACGCGGGCGTCGTCCTCGTTGCGCCAGATCGCCCGGTGCCGAACGGAACGCGCCTGGCTTGAGGCGGAGGGGCGACGGGCCCGCGCCGTGCGATCGATTCCCGCGACGATTGGCCAAAGCAGGCCAAGCGAGGCGCGCCGGTTACTTGTATTCGAACACGGTCACGAGTGACCACTGGGAGCGGACGGATCCGTTCACTGCGTCGCCCTTGCCGCTCGCAGTGACTACACCTTGACGCGGGTTGGAGCTGACCTGTGCGCGGATCCCGTTGGTGAACACGAAGCCGAACTTGTTGGCGAACAGGTCGCTCTGCAGGCACTGCATGGGGACTTTCGCGCCGAGAAGCGCGCCTACGTTCGGGATGGGGATGGTGCCGCTCAGGTTGCCTTGCGCGGTCGTCGCTCCGGCTCCGGCTACGATCAGCAGATCGACGTAGAGACGGCAGCCGGGGGCACCGAGGCCGCTGAGGTCGAGTCCCGGGAGCTTTCGGCTGCCAAGGATGGCGATGTTGACGGCGTTTCCGGGCGCGCTGCGGATGCTGTAGCGCCAGCCGGTGCCCAGGACCGCGGCCCCGCTTGTCAGGATCGGGAGGGAGTTCGACGACGTCTTGCACCCGACGCCGAAGGTTTCATGGATCTCGGCGTAGCGTGCGAAGTCGAGCGGATAGGAGAACGCCTTGCCACCGTTGTCGTTGGCGAAGACGCGCAGATCCACGACAAGGCTCTTCGCCGCGTCGAAGGTGTACGGCCGGTCGAGCTGCAGCCACACGATGTTGGTGCTCGGCGACTTGCGTGGTATCGCAAAGCTCGGAAGTGTCACGATGCGCTTGTTCATGACGGTCACCGGCGATCCGGCGTAGTTCTTGGCGAACGTTCGGGACAATGTGCTGGGCGTGGCTTTCGACGCGCCCATGAGGATCTCGAGTTGCACGCGTCTGCCGGTCAACTTGAAGCGCCCGTCCTGGCGGAATCCGATGCGCGTGATCCGTGCCTTGTCCGGCAGATGGAGGTCGCGCCGGTCGTAGAAGTATTGATTCCGGCTGATTCCGTTCGACAGGTGGAATCTAGAGTCGAACGAATACCCTTCCGTGTTGGCATGGTCGGCGGGGAAGAACACTCGCTTCTGCGCGTTGGCGCCGCTGGTAGCCAGCGTTGCGGCGACGACGACGGGGATGACGAGGGCAGCGGTGTGGGAGAAGGTTCGCATCGGAAAGCTCCAAGATGGGGATGTGCGGATCGTGCTTTCCCAGAGAGCGAAGGCCGGTCGGGATCCGAACGTAGGATTCTCGCGATTTCTTGCTATCCGCCAGGTTCGGTGCGCCAGGCCTTGGCGCGTGCGTGGAACGACGCGATGAGACCGCCGCCAAGGCGACTCCCGGATCCGAGCGCGCAACTCGTGCGCAGGTAGCTCGACCAGAACGGGCGCCAGCACTCCGGGCGCTTCGAAGCGCAACCACCGGGAAGAAGCGGCGCGCGAGCACGGTGGGCTGCAGCCTCGGTTCGAACCATGCTCGAGTTCATCTACGACGCACATGACCACCGCGAGATCCAGATGTCACGACGACGGCCAAGCCCGATCGCAAGACCGGGGAAGTCAAGCGACCACGATCTGAGCTTTGCGTGAGGGAAGAAATGCGCGGCCGTGGACAGCTGCGGCCGCCCGTGGTACAGGGGGCCGCGGATCATTCAGTCCCGCGTCGTGAAGCGAATCTCGCCCCAGGTACCGCGATCCACGATCCGCAAACGGTGCACGACACACTCGAGCGAGACGGCCCGCTGGCGCAGGAGTGCGTCGTAGGCGAGGAAGTTCTTC
>CAYSWE010000240.1:0-7373 GCA_964434515.1 uncultured Phycisphaerales bacterium
GCACGTGTTCACCGACGGGAGAGTCCAGCAGCTCGGTGCGCCCCTCGGTCATCCAGCCGACCGCGTCCCTGAGGTAGAACACGCCGACGATGTTGTCCATCTTGGTGTCGTAGACCGGGAGCCTGGAGTGCCCGGCTTGGACACCAAGCTGCACCGCCTCCTTAAAGGGCCGCGTGGCCTCGACGGCGACGAGGTCGGTGCGCGGAGTCATGATTCCGGCGGCGTCTTCCTTGCGAAACTCGACGATGTTCTCGATCCAACCCTTTTCTTCCTCGGCGAGCTCCTCGGTGTCGTCGCTGTCCTCGACGGCTGCGCGGATTTCGTCAGCGAGCTGTTCGCGGTCGTTGGCCTGTTCGATCTCTTCGCGAATGCCAAGGATGTTGCGCACGAAGAACGCCGCGATACGCGCGATCGGAATCGTGATGGGCGTGAGGAGCAGGCGCAGCACGCGGAGTGCCGGTAGGGCACGATAAACCACGGCTTCGGCTCGATAGCTCGTGATCCCCGATGGCAACAAGCCACAAAACAAGAGCGCGAGGGCGACGAGCAACGCGATGCCCCACCAGCCGGCCGGCCAGGCGCTGGTGCCCTCGAGCATCGCGAGCGCGCCGGTCAGGCCCACCATGAGCCCGCCGAGCCGAAGCAAGTAAGCCGCAGGCAGATAGATCTCGCCGTGCTCCAACTCCTCGTCGAGCGCCGCGAGCCGCTCCTTGCTGGTGTCGCTACCCTCCAGGCGCTTCTCGATGCGCATGCGTAGGAGCGCTGGGGAGAACCGGTGCAGGGCGTGTTCGATCAGCGAGCCGGCGAACGCGATGGCGAGGCCGCCCGCGACCCACCAACCGGCACCGCCGGGGAGCGCTGCGAGCGCCTGCTGTGCCGAGGCCGGTGCTGTGGACGCTGGTATCCCGAGGATCATGCCCGCCGCTGCCATCCTGGGGCGGACGGGCTTCTGGGTAGGCGGAGGTTGGTCGGGTTCGGATTCGGTAGCGGCAGGGCTACTGTCATCCGTGGGGTCGGTCATCGTAGCTTGGACTCGGGGTTGAATGAGTTCTAACTGGGGGACGCTTCCAGGGTACGATACGTGGGAAGAACCTCACTGCGCAAGGGCATCGGTGTGGGACCCGTCGGAAGTCGCAGTCGCAGATGCAGCACATCGTCCGCTTGCCTCACATCCAGGACGCCATCGATGCAGCGGCAGGTCGCCTGAAGCACCGCGAGATTCATGGTCTCGAGGTTGGCCCAAAGTTCGGTTTCGTCGGTTTTCGCTTCGCCTGACTCGGGCGTAGTTGCCGGCAAGCACGCGGGCGTGGCCCCGGGCCGTGCCGCGAGCGTGTCGAGGTGGAGTGCGTCCTCGTCCTCGTCGACGCGCAGGACGACCACTGCCGACGAAGCCTCGTCTGGGGCGGACTCTCCTGCCGCAGACTCTCCTGCTGTAGACTGCGCGAACGCGAGGCCCGCTCGCAGCAAGTCCGTCGCAATGCGCGCGAACGTCGCAGGGTTCGTGTGTAAGAGCCAGTGTCCTTCTGGCAGTTGGTTGTCGAGCGTGACGCCGGCATCGCGATATCGCGGCGACATGGTTTCGACCAGCTCGCGGACGATGTGTGCGGCGTCGACGACCTCGTGGCCGGGTTCGCCGAGGTTGCCGAGCGACACGGCCGAGAACTGCTCGAGGATTCGCCGGCAACGCATGGCCTCTTCGAGGAGGGTCTCGATCTCCTCCTTGCACTCGGTTGTGTGATCGCCAAGGAACTGACTCAGACCGAGGATCCCGGTCATGGGACCCGTGAGCTCGCGCACCAGGTGGTGCGTGAGTTCGCCCTGGGCGCTCAGAATCTCGCTTCGCGCGACAAGCAGTTCTGCGCGCCGCATGGTTTCGGCGGCTTGCTCGGTGCGGTCGCGAGCGCTCGCTTCGCTCTTCAGATGCGCCATGTGTGCGAGTGCGTCCTCGGCCACCGAGCCAGCGTCCCGGAGCGAGCGAGTCACGAGCTTGCCGAACGGTGGGCGGTCGCAGCGGCGGGCGGCGATCAGCCAGCGGTGGTTGTCCAAGGACTCGGTCAGGACATGTTCGTCGGCTTCGATCGAAGAGTCGGTTCGGCCTTGAAGTTTCGCGGCACGTTCTCTGAGCAGCGTCTCTACCGCCGCTTCATCCGCGCTCGACAGCGGTCGGGCCGGTGTCGGAGACGCAAGGTGGCATTCGTCGTCGGTTACGAGCGCACAGCGATCTGCGTCGAGGCCCTCGACGATCGCGGATGTTGCTGCGGCGAGGACTTCCGCGTCCGTCTTCGCATGGCTCATGTCGTGCACGCCGGCTAGCAGGGCGCGCAGGGTTTGGACTCGCTGCTCGTACTGGCGCTCTCGTTCGCTGGTTCCGTCAAACAGTTGTAGGATCCGGATGCGCTTGGCCAAGCCTGGCAAGATCATGCGTCCGAGCAGCACGACGCACATTCCGATGAGTACAGCGATGCACAGGACGATGGGTGTTGCTTCGAAGCTTGCGATCATTGCGAGTCCACCGAGAATCGATTGCGCCCGCGATGCTTGCTTGCATAGAGCGCCTTGTCTGCCCGTTGGATCAACGATTCGACGGTGTCTTCCGCGCGCAACTCCGTAAGGCCAACCGAGATCGTGATCGGAATGTTGAGTTCTTGGCCGGCTTCTTCTACGGCCTTGTAGATTCTGGCGGCGACGATCGAGGCCTCCTCGATGGTCGTATCGAACTGGATGACCAGGAACTCTTCGCCGCCGTAGCGGCAAGCGACATCCGAGCCACGCAGCGTCGCCTTGAGCACCGACCCGACGCGCGCCAACACGCGGTCACCGGTGAGGTGGCCGTAAGTGTCATTCATGTCCTTGAAGTGGTCGAGGTCGAGCATCAAGACGGTCATCGGTTGCTGTCGCCGTCGCACACGCTGGAGTTCGGTCGACAGCTGATTGAGGGCCGCTCGCCGATTGAGCAGCCCAGTCAGGCTGTCCATCTGGGCTTCCTTGCGCGAGCGCTGGCCCTGGCGCTTGAGATCGAGTGCGAGCAGCGTGAGACCGCCAATGCCCGCGAGCGCGAGTGCCCTCGTATGCTCGCTCGGGAGGATTGGCAGATTCGTGTAGCCACGGTCCAGTAGAAGCAAACCGTGGGTCTTGCCGCTGCCGCAGACCGGGACGACGAGCATGGCGTCGCTGCCGAGGTGGTCGAGCAGCCGGAACCGAAAGTTTTCCTCGCGACGCAGCATCTTTGGCGTGGACAGGCCGACCACTTTGCCCATGAGCTCGACCTCGATGGGCGACGGCTCCACGAGTCGGCTGCCTACCGGCACCGCGCTCCGGTCGTATTTGGTGCGAATGAGCGCCGTCTTCCCCTTGCCGATCCATTGTAGATAGAAGGAGCGGTCGAAGCCCAGGTAGTGGCAGATGCCGGCGACGAGGGTCGTGAGGACTGGGCGATAGCGTTCCGAGCTACTGAGTTCTTGGAGCTTGACGACTCCTTGCTCGAACCCGGGTAGCTCGGCGAGGCCGGGTGCGCGGATGCAGTCCGGGCTTGGCGCGAGCTCGAGGTTGGCGATGTCGAGTTCCGCGTCCTGCAACGCCGCGGACACTCCCTCCCGCACCTGCTGCACGAGCCGCTCCAGGTTGCGGCCTTCGAGCTGCTGGACGAGCTCGAACTCGACGCGCGACCCCGAGCCTGGATGGGCGTAGCCGGCGAGGATCGCCAAGGCCTCACCTGCGACGACGAGTCTGACGAGGTCGTGGTGCGTCTTGGTGTCCGTCGTGCCGCAGTGTGCCGCGAGCCAACTGACCTGGACAGCGCGCGGCAGCCGCCAAACCTTGCTCCACTCGAGCGGACCCCAGGCTGAGCGCGTGCTCAGATTGGAGCGACTCGTCAGGTGACTCCAGTGTGGAAGGTCGTGTAGCAGCGCGCATGTGTAGGCCTCGTCCGGATCGACGCGGCCGCGGGATTTGTCGGTCTGGGCTAGGCTACGCGCGGCGACGGCGCTCGCGATCGAATGCAGCCAGAGCCGGAACAGCGGACCGACGTCTTGGACGCGCGGGGCACCCGCGCCGACCATGCGCGCCAGTGCCCCAGTTCCCAGCCGAGACAGAATGCTGTCCGGCGACACGACGGCGAGCGGCTTGTCGCTCAGGAGCGGCGTCGTTGCGATGCGCAGCGCGCGGAGCGTCAGGATCGGATCGATCGCCAGAATCTGCGCGAGGTCTTCGCGGGCCGGGAAGCTCCGCACGGAATGCGGGTCGTTGGTGAGCCTCGTAAGGCTCACCAGCGACGGCAATCCGCCGAGCGGGTCCAGCTCGACTCGCACGTTTCCTGACAAAGGGTGGGGCTCCTGCTTCGTGTGGCGATTCCTGCCGACGGTCCACTCACGCCGGGTCCCTTTTCTCTTCGGCATCCGCGGGCTCCCTCCTGACCTGGATCTGTGGGTGAGCCTGCGCACAGTTGTGGGGTTACCGGAACACGTTGTGTCGATCGGATGGTCAGGTTCGCTCATGGGCTGCAGCGAATCGCACGGCATGGGCGCGCGTCGCCGCACGCATCGTGGGTTCCTTCGAATTGTGGAGTTTTTGTAACGTGCTGTCTCGCAACGATCTAGGTCGGAATTGACGGCCCTGAGAGAGAGCGGACTCGCACGGCTGGCAAACCTTTCGCATGGGCCTCCGTCATGGAAACCACGATGCTTCGGCCGAATCCCTCCGACCCCGTGGCTGGTAGATGCACGGAACTTCTCGCCGGGTTTGCCGAGTCCAGGGACCCGGTCGGCTTCGATGAGTTGGCTCGAGTGGCGTTGCCGTTCTTGCGTCGCCGAGCCCGCTATGAGCTGGCGCGTTGCGGACTCAATATCGATGAGAACGAAGTCGTGCAGGAGGCCCTGCTCAACCTGTATCGCTATGCCCACACCTTCCGCCCAAAGGTGGCGCACGCGTTTTCGACCTGGACTTCGCGGGTCGTCCGCAATGTCGTGCTTCGCTATCTACGCAAGCGTCGGCGTTTGCCGACGATCTCGCTCGACGAACTCGAGGGTGTGGAGCTATCCGATGCCGGCACCAAGGGTCCGTTTCGTCGATTGGCGGACGACGAGGAGCGCACCGCGCTGCGGTCCAGTTTTTCACTCTGGTTGCGCGTCTACTTCGGTGCTTACCAGGGGCTGACCGAGCTGCAGCAGCGCGTGCTGCACCGCGTCGAGGTGCTCGGCTGGAACTACCGAGCCGTCGGCACGGAGTTCGGCATGCGAGTCGAGGCGGTCAAGATGGTCGTCTACCGCGCCCGCAAGCGGTTGCAGGCTGACATGCAGCGCGCCGCCGCTGGATGAAGCTCACCCCAGCTTTGCCACGATCCGCTCGCGGCGTCGTTCGAAGACGATCGCTGCACGGTGCGTGATGACGAGGTAGAGCGTGGCTGTCAGCACCGCACTCGTCGGCAGCGATACCAGATAGAAGGTGGAATTCAGTGTGCCGCCGTTCAGCACCGGCCACACGCAGACATAGCCTACGACGGCCATCGGGATCATGGCGAGCAAGGAGAAGAGCATGCGCTGCGACGTGCCGATGCAGCCTTCGTTGCCCGTTCGGTCCTGACCAAGCGCACGCCGTCCACGCCTTCCGACTCGTGTGGGAAGGAGTACGGACAGGACGTTGCCGGTGGCCAGCATGACTGGCAGGACCACGAGCCCGAGTAGCACGGCAAGGATGGTCGTGTGGATTGGGAAAGGCGTATGGGCGAGACGGGAGGCGAGCAGTGCCAGCGCCGGGATGGCTATGGAGTTGGTCAGGGCCAGGAGCTGAAAGTAGGCGGCGTTCTTGCCAACGAGGATCGAGAAGCCTGTCGCTGGGAGGCGGGCGGTGTGATGAATGCCGGGGCCCTCGAAGCCGAGCACGTTCATCAGAAAGCCCGATTCCATGAACACGATGATCGCCGCGCCATAGAGCACCGTGTTTTCGACGCCGCTGACGTCCTCGAACAGCTCGCGTCCCAGGCTGATCAGAATGGCGAAGCCCATCTGCTGGATGAACAGCACGCGGAACCACGGTTCTCGCGCCAGAGTCGTCAGCTCCTTGCCGTAGACCGCCGAAGCCGCGCGCGGCAGCAGGGCGCTGACGAGCGGACGGATGAGGCTGAACCGCGCGCGCGTGTTGTTGGCCGGCGGCGCGATCGCGATCTCGCCGTGGAATGCGCGCTCGGTCAGCGTGACGCCGAGGATGCAGAGCATGACGCCGAGGATGACCAAGGAAGCGAGGCCGCGCAGCGCCGCCTCGCCGCCGTGCATGGCGTGTGCGTACCAAAGTGGCGGCACGAAGCGCACCGCGGAGGACAGGTCGATGCCTTCGAGCATCCGTTCGATTTGCACCTCTCGGCCGCCGTTGCCCGGAACTCCCAGGAACAGGTAGCGCATGGCGAAGTAGGTGCCGAGTCCGACGACCGGGCCAAGGATCGCGACCAGGTCGCGGAAGCGCCGGCTCTTGAGCACGTTGAGGAGCAGTAGCGTCAGGCATTGTACGGCCGCGAAGGTGGCGAACAGAAACGCGATCGTCGTCAGCGCCACGGTCGCGTAGTACGACGGCTCCGCGTCGAGCCGCAGCGTCGGGATGACCAGGATCGGCGCGAGGAACAGCGTGGTTCCACTGAGGAAGTTTCCCGCCACGGTCGACACGAAGACCCAGGTGGGGCGGATCGGGTAGTGGAACAGCTTGGTCACGTCCATGAACTCGTTTCCGAGGAAGCCGAGGATGGGGCTCAGGACCAGGAAGCCGAACGTTCCGATGGTTGTGAGGTCGAACAGCGTCTGCGACAACTCCGTGTCGAGCCGTGCATGATGGCGGCGTAACGCGAGTGCGATGATTACGGAGACTGCCGCGAGCACGACCATCGACAGCACGATCAGCACGAGCACCGCGGGGCGGCTCGAGTAACGGCGGAGCGAGAGCCTGGCTCGGAGTCTTAGGAGGAGCCAGAGGTGAGCCATGACAACTCGTGTTCGTCCTGCGGGCGCACATCGACCAGCTGCAGAAAGACGTCCTCGAATGAGGCGGAGGCTGAGAGTCCGGCCGCCGCCGCCAGTTGCTCGAGGTTGCCCTGCGCCCGGATGCATCCGTTCTCGATGATCGCTACGCGCGAGCACAGCTTCTCGACGAGCTCGAGAATGTGCGACGAGAAGAAGATAGTCGTGCCGGAGTGCGTCAGTCGGTGCAGCACCTGGCGGATCGCGACACTGGTGCGCGCATCGATGCCGTTGAATGGCTCGTCGAGGAACAACACACGCGGGTTGTGGATCAGCGCGCACACGAGCGCGGCCTTCTTGCGCATGCCCATCGAGCAATCGACGAGCAGCTTGCTTGCGTCGTTGGGCCCGATCTCCATGAGATCGAGCAGCTCG
>CAYSWE010000241.1:0-7372 GCA_964434515.1 uncultured Phycisphaerales bacterium
CCTCGACCCGGCCGACACGCATCTGCTGTTCCTCAACAATCCGGCGTGGAGCAACAACGGCGGCATCGCCGGGGCTCGTTTCCTCTATGTTCGGAGCGGGGCGATTCGCGACATCGAAGCGGCGTATCTGACCGGCGACGTCGAGGCTCCTGGCGGGACGGTCGACCTCGGCAGCGCAGCGCCGAGCACGAAGAACAACGCGCTCACGCTGCTCTTCATGTCCGACAAGGTGACCGCGCCACAGACGCTGCCGGCCCCGTTCAACGTCGGCAAGTTCGCGCTGAATGGCCCG
Source organism: uncultured Phycisphaerales bacterium (assembly GCA_964434515.1). GTDB lineage: Bacteria > Planctomycetota > UBA1135 > UBA1135 > CAYSWE01. Next base: position 293 of record CAYSWE010000241.1, read on the forward strand.
GCGGTCTTCATCTTTCTCGGGACGATCGCACAGGCGGGTGCCAATCAACGGGGCTCGTTCAGCTTCAAGGTGCCCAACAATCCCGGGCTGAAGGCCAAGATCGCCGTGCAGGGACTCTCGGTCGACCTCGGCTCGGCGTTCCCGCACAAGTGGGTCTGGACCAACACCGCTCACATCGTGATTCGGTAGCGTTCGGGCCTTTTCGGACGTCGGAATCTCCGGGGCGCGCGGCGAATGGGTTCGTCGTTCCCTGGGTTTCCCACGTGAGTCGTGGCTCCCTACTCTGCTAGACTCTGCCGCCGCATGAGTCGCTTCGCCATCGCTTTCGTTGCCTGCTGTTGCGCCCTCTTCTCCACTTCGTGTGGGGCGGTGCCGAGCAAGCGCATTCAGGAGCTCCTCGTCAAGCGCGGCTTGGGCAAGCGGGCCGAGGGAGATGCGCAGGTCGAGAACTACGCGACGGTGAGTTCGCAGATCCAGTTCTTCGCGCCGACCTACGTCATGGGCAATCCCACGTATGCGGATCTGCTCATCCTGGCGGCCTCGCCGCAGACGGTCGGGATCGACGGCTCGATCTACATCCCAGGATATGGGACCACCTACGTGCTCGGTCTCACCGAGAAGCAGATCGGCGCCCTGGTGAGCGAGCAGCTACGCTCGCTCTATACCGACGCCATCCACGTGGACGCCCGCATCCTCTCCGGCGACAAGTTTTACTATATGTTCGGCGAGACGACGCCCGGGATCCGGCGCTTCGAGGGCGACATGACCGTGCTGGACATCTTCGCGCGGAATCCGATCCTGCCGCTGGCCAACATCGGCAAGATCCGTCTTGTCCGGGCCGATCCACGCAACCCGTTGATCGTGACGATTAACGTGCGGGACATCGTGCTGTACGGGATTTCGACGTACAATATCAACATCAAAGAAAACGACATCATCTATGTCCCGCCGACGTTCTTCGGTTCTGTGTCTCGCTTCATCGAGAAGGTGACGGCCCCGTTGACGTCCGTACTCAATGCGGCGTTCCGGGCCTCCAACCTGCGCTACCAGTATCGCGTGCTGACCGGCCAGCAGGAGTTCTTCCCGTTCCAAGGCGGTTTTGGTGGTGGCGGCGGTGGGTTCCTGTTCTGAATCTGGCTCGCGAGTCGCGCTAGGATTGGTCGATGAGGGCAAGGGCGCCAGGGCCCGGCGGTCGCGGAGAAACCCACGGTGACGGATTTCGAACTCCCGCAATTCCAAGTTGGACGCTACGTCGATCTACTGCGACGGAGAAAGTGGCAGCTTGTACCGGCCGCGATCCTCGGGCTCCTGGTCGGCTGCCTCGTCGCGTGGATGATCCCGCGTTACTACGTCGCCCGGACCACGGTCCGAATCTTCCCGCGCAGCGGTTCCATTCGAGCGAGTGCCGACGACCCGATGCTCGAGGAGGTGCGCAAGGCGCGGATCACCGTCAAGGCCCAGCGCATGATCGAGCGCAGCGTGCGCGAGCTCGAGTGGACCGGCCCGTACGAGTCGACGGACGACCCGAATTACCGGCGCTTCATCACGGACATTGCCTCTCGCGTGGACGTCTACGAGCTCGAGAAGGGCCAGCCGAAGCGTTCGTCAGCGATTGTCGCGCTCGAGTTCCGCGATCGTACCGCCAAGCGAGCTGCGGATTTTGCCAACAAGCTCCGCGACGTCTGGATCGACTCCGAGTATCAGGCGATTCTCGATCGAGGGCGTCGCCTGCTGACCAAACTCAACACCGACCACGTCAAGAAGCGCAAGGCCTTCGATGCCGCGATCGACGAGCGTCGTGAGCTGATCCGCCAGTACGGTCTCGACCCGACACCCGTCGGCCCGAATGGGCGCCGCCCGTCGAACATCCACTACGAGAAGCGGGCCGAACTGCAAACCAAGCTCGAGGCCATCGTCGCCAGGATCGCGAGTGCGCGGTCGCAGTTGATTGAGTTCCGCCGCCGCCGCGACGCACTGGATCAGAAGCGATCCAAGGACCTGCGTCTGGATCCGGCGATCCAGAGGGCCATCGGTCCGCTCAACAAGAAGTACGAGCGCCTCAAAGAGAAGCTCGCGAAGCTGCGGCCGGGCAACCAGATGTACAAGTTCACCCAGCAACAACTCGCGCAGATCGAGAAGGGGCTGAAGACGGCGCTGGCGGAGATCGAAAGCGCCGGGAGCGACCTCGAGGTAAACCCCGCTTGGAAGAAGCTCGATGACGAGGTCGAACGGCTCGGGACCGATCTCCGGGGGCTCGACGCCGAGCGCGAGAGCCTCGGGCGCAGCCTGGCCAAAGAGAACTCCTGGCTCGAGACCTATACCGATGCGCAAAGCCGGCTGGCGCGTGTGGAGCAGCGCATGGCTTCGACCAAGCGCGAGTTCGAGGCGATCGAGCAGGAGCGCGCGCGCCAAGAGCAGAGCCTTGCCCAGCTGCGGATCGACAAGGACCAGTTTCTCCAAACGCTCGACGAAGCTGCTCGGCCGCCGGACCCGACCTATCCCAACAAGACGCTGATCATTGTCCTCGGCGCGGCGATTGGCATCGCCGTCGCGGTTGGACTGATCTTTCTCCTCGACCTGCTGCAGCCGACCTTCAAGTCGTACGAGGAGGTCATGCTGGGGCTGCCCGTTCCGTCGCTCGGCGGCGTGAGTTTCCTCGAACTCGAGGAGCATGCACGGGCGGCGCGTATGCGCAACATTCGCATCGGCATCGTCGTCGCGCTCGTCGCGTCGCTGATTGCGGCGGTGGCGACGATCTACGTGATCGACCCCGTTCGTTTGCCGGTCTGGGTTCGCAGTGTGCTCGATGGGTTCTTCGCTCCGCCAGAGTAGCCGAGGCGGCTGATGCGCGATCTCATCGTCTTCATGATCGTAGCGATCTCGCTACCCAAGGCGTTCCGTACGCCGTTCGTCGGGCTGCTGACGTTTTCTTGGCTCGGCTACATGCGTGCGCAGGACCTCTGCTGGGGCTTTGCGCGCACGCTGCGCTTTTCCTACCTCGTCGCCTTCACCATGATCCTTGGTTGGGTTCTGCATGAGAGCACGAAGCGTCGCTTTGCACTGTGGGACATCCGCACCAAGATCATGGCCGTGATGATGGTGGTGACGGCCTTGGGCTTGATCGGCGCCCGAGACCAGAGCGCCGTCGTGATCAATCGCTACATCGAGTTTGTGAAGATCCTGGTGATCGCGATTTTCACGGCTGGGCAGGTGACGTCGCGTCGCCGGCTGCGCTTGCTGCTCTGGACCATTGCGCTGTCGCTCGGCTTCTTTGGTTTCAAGAATGGCGTACTCGGTGTCCTCAGCGGCGGCGCTCCCATCGTGCGTGGTCCTGGCGGGATGCTACTCGACAACAATGACTTTGCGCTCGCGCTGGTCATGAACGTCCCGCTGCTCTGGTACCTGGGACAGAGCGAGAAGGCGCTGTGGATTCGGCGTGGCACGATGGCGCTCGTCGTTCTGACGCTGATCACGATCGTCTTGACCAAGAGTCGCGGCGCGTTTCTCGCAGTGAGTTCGGTGCTCTTCATGATCTGGCTTCGTAGTCGGCGCAAGGGACTCGGGGCGGCGATCGCGATTGTCGGCGTGATCGTGTTTTTCACGATTGTTCCGTCGCACGTCATCGAACGCCTGCAGACGATTCAGTCCTACGAGAAGGATGCCTCCGCGATGGGGCGCATCATGGCCTGGAAGGTGGCGTTCGGGATGATCGCCGACTACCCGTTGCTTGGCGTTGGGATGCGCAATTTCCAACGACACTTCGCCGACTACCTGAGTTTCCATGTCTCGTGGACGCCGGTCGCGCACAACAGTTACCTGCAGATCTGGGCCGAGGGTGGCACCATCTCGCTCGTCCTCTATGTCACGATGCTGGTTTCGAGTTTCGCGGTGCTCGGCAAGCTTCGGAAGATCGGCAGCCTGGCACCCGGGGCTGGTTGGGTCCGCGAGTACGCGGTCATGCTCGAGGTTTCGCTGGTCGGCTTCGTGGTCGGTGGCATGTTCCTCAACCGCGGTCACTTCGATCTTGTCTACCACTTGATTGCCATCGTCTCGGCCTTTCATGTCGTGGCGTTGCGTTGGGTGCGGCAGCCGGCTGGCCATCGTGAGGGCGATGAGGAGGACGAAAACTATCGTGCGCCGCTCGAGGCCGTGCCGCGCGGGAGCTTCGCTCGCGCGGCGGGTCCGCCGGTGTTTGTGTCGCCAGGAGACCGACGACCGGTCTGGAGGCGCTGAGCATGTGTGGAATCACGGCTGCGCTCGCGCGCGGCACGGCGGCGCTCGAGCCGGAGCGCGTGCGGCAGGACCTCGCGCGGATGACGCGGGCGATCGCCCATCGCGGCCCCGATGGCGAGGCGCATTGGCACGGACAGCGCGCCGCGCTCGGGCATCGCCGCCTGGCGGTTCTCGATCTCGAGACCGGCGATCAGCCGATGTCCTCGGCCGACGGTCGCGTGCACGTGGTGTTCAACGGTGAAATCTACAACCATCACGAACTCCGCGCCGAGCTCGAGGCCCAGGGGTGCGTATTCCGCACGCGTTGTGATACCGAAGTGCTCGTGCATGGCATGCGCGTCTATGGGCGTCAGCTTGCGGCCAAGCTGATTGGGATGTTCGCCTTCGTCGCGCACGACGAACACACCGGCGAGACGCTCGTTGCGCGCGACCCAGTCGGGCAGAAGCCACTCTTCTTTACCGAGCATGGCGGCATGTGGTTGCTGGCGAGCGAGGTGCGTTGTTTCTTGGCACTCGAGGGCTTTGGGCGGGCCATCGACCCGGGTGCGCTACGCGAGTATCTGGCGCTGCGCTATGTTCCGGGATCGCGGACGCTCCTCACCGGTATTCACGAGATTCCACCGGGCAGTCAGGCTTGGCATCGTCCGGGTGAGGCGATCGTGACCGAGCGCTACTGGGAACCGCGCTTCGAGCCGGACCATGGCCAGGATACGGAGACGGTTGCTGGCGAACTCCGCGAGTTGATTCGGACCGCGGTGGCTGATCGACTCGAGGCAGATGTGCCGCTGGGGGCATTCCTTTCCGGTGGCGTCGATTCGTCCGCCGTGGTGCACGCGATGGCCGGGGTCAGCGCACAGCAAGTGCAGGCCGTCACGGTTGGCTTCGACGATGCGCGCTTCGACGAGCGACCGTACGCGCGCGAGTTCGCCGAGCGCGTCGGCATCCGGCTCTTCGAGGAAGTGTGTCATCCCGATCCGGAGACCGATTTGCCGGTCTTGACCGAGCTTCTCGATCTGCCGCAGACCGACGATTCGATCTGGCCAACGTGGCTCGTCTGCAAGGTCGCGCGCAGCCATGTCACCGTGGCGCTCTCGGGCGACGGTGGGGACGAGAGCTTCGCTGGCTATCGCCGGCAGCGCTTCGACCTGATGGAGAACCGACTCCGTGCGTTCGTCGGACAGGGGCCGGCCGGCGTTCTCGCTCGAGTGGCGCCCAAAGGGGATTGGTTGCCGCGGCCGCTGCGCTTCAAGCGCACGCTGCAGAACCTCGCGCGCGACCCGGCCGAGGCATACTTTCGCTCGGTCTCTTCGCTGCTACCCGAGGAGGTCGCGGAGCTCGTGTCGCCGGACGTTGCTGGCGGCGTCGATCCGTTCCGGGAGCTGCGCGCCGTCTATGAGGCGAGCTCCGCGCCCGATCACGGTAGTCGCGTCCTCGACCTCGACCTGCGCACCTGGCTGCCTGGTCAGATTCTGCCCAAGGTGGATCGCGCCAGCATGAATGTATCGCTCGAGGTGCGCGCGCCGTTCCTCGATCGACGCATCCTCGATTTTGCTGGGCGCCTGCCGCACGGCATGAAGGTCGATCGCTCGGGTGGCAAGAAGGTTCTCAAGCAGGCGCTCGAGCCGTGGCTCGGCCGGGCGTGGATGCAGCGACCGAAGATGGGATTCTCCATTCCGCTAGCCGATTGGCTACGTGGGCCGCTGCGCGATGTGCGCGAGGATGCGATCCACGGGACGTTTGCGCGGCGATTCCTGCAGACGGAGACGTTGCAGCGCTGGGCACGCGAGCATGACTCCGGACGCCGCGACCGTTCCGAGGCACTGTGGGCCGTGCTGGTTTTGCATCGGTGGAACGACCGGTGGGGACACCAGGCCTGAGGTTGATTTGAGAGTCCTCGTCTTTTCCAACCTCTGGCCCAGTTCGGCGGCCCCGACGCATGGTGGGTTCGTGCGGGACCGCGTTGCGCGCTTGGCCAAGCGCATGGGGTTCGACTACCGAGTGATCCATCCATTGCCGCTGTACCCGCCACTGCCGGGTGATGGACTGGCCGCGAGGCACTCGCGTCTGCCGCAGCGCGAGACGCTCGAAGGTGTGGAGATCGCGTATCCTCGCTACCTCCATGTGCCGCGCTACGGGATTGGCCGGCAGGCGTTGCGCATGGCGCGCGGTGCGCGGAAGACCTTCCAAGCCGCAGTCGACGAGTTTCGACCGGACCTCGTCGACGCCCACTATCTCTATCCAGATGGCTGTGCGGCCGTGACGCTGGCGCGTGAGGCTGGCCTCCCCTGCTTTGTGACTGCGCGTGGCACGGACGCCAACCTGCTGCCGCGCTACCCGGCGGTCCGCCGTCAGATGCAAGAGGTCTTGCCCGGCGCCAGGCGCTTGCTCGCCGTGAGTCAGGCGCTGGCGCAGCGTGTCGCCGAGGTCGTCGGCGTCGCGCCCGACGCCGTGTTGCCGATGCCGAGCGGCGTCGATCTCGAACTGTTTCAACCCGGTACGCGCACGCGGCGTCTGTTCACCGTGGCTCGGCTTCTGCCGGGCAAGCGCATCGACCTGCTCATCCGTGCGTTGGCGGTGGACCCGGCCTTGCCCGAACTCGAGGTCCTCGGCGGCGGGCCGCAGGAGTCCCGTCTGCGTGCGCTTGCGAGCGAGCTCGGCGTGGCCGACCGCGTGCAGCTCCACGGCGAGGTTGGTCGCGAGGCGGTAGCGGCCCAGCTCGCCAAAGGGGGCATCTTCGCGTTTCCGTCGGCGCGGGAGGGCTGGCCCAACGCCGTGCTCGAGGCGCTCGCCTCGGGGCTCTTCGTCGTGGCGAGCGCCGTGGGCGGCATCCCCGAGATCCTGGCCGAA
>CAYSWE010000242.1:0-7362 GCA_964434515.1 uncultured Phycisphaerales bacterium
GGTATCCTCGGCGTTCTCGCCGACCGACGCGGTCGCACGGAGTGGCAGTCGGGAGCGACGCACACACACAAGCGCGTCGCGGTAGGCCTCGGCCTGCTCGGGGCGCTCGGACAGGCGGGCGGCAACGTGCTATCCAAGGCCGGCATGGTCGATCCCAGCGGCGTGCTCCCCAAAGTCGATGCCTTGTCGGCCACACTCGTCCGCATGGTCGCGGGCATGGCGGCGGTCTTCGTCCTCTCGGTCGTAACGCGTCGGCTCGGACAAACCATCGCCGGCGCGAGGGACCGGAGTGCCCTGCGCCTCGTCCTTCTGGCCGCGGCCCTTGGGCCGACCCTCGGCGTCTGGCTATTTCAGTTCGCCCTCCGCGAAACCAAGATCGCCGTCGCCGCCATCCTGGTCTCGCTCGTCCCCGTGTTCATGCTCCCCATCGGCCGCATCGCCTACGGTGCCAAGCCCAGCCCCCTGGCCATAGCAGGCACCATCCTAGCCTTCGCAGGCACAGCCCTAGTCCTAGCCGCCTAGGCGGCAAAAAGGTGTCGTAGTCATTTTTTCTATCAAAAGCGCTCACTTCGATTGGCTGCCAGGCTTGAGGTCGAACAGCAAGAAGTAAAACTGCAGTCCAGCCTGCGTAAAGAAGCACGAGGCGTCCGCCCCGAGAACCGTTGCGCTCGCAGCCGTGACCTGATCCGCCACTTCGACCGGTGCTTCCCACGACGCTTTGGAGAGACGCTCCGATTGGCGCACATGGCCATAGTCCCGGACTCGGCCGATCTTCTTCTTGACGGACTCGGGAATCCGGTCGTCGGCCCAGGCCCAGATCCAGATGTGCACCTTCGGATCGTAGATGCCGACGCACTCCGCCGTGGCGCGTACGAGGGCCCGTTCTTTTTTGGTCTTCTTGTCCGTTTCGAAGAACGACAGGATCCCCGTTTTTTCGTCGAGCTTTGGCGTGATCGCGGGATGGCCGTGCGTGCCAAGCGGGATCTGCCACTGTTTTTCGAGGGCAGCGTTCTTCTTGTCGAGTGCTCGAACTGCTTGTTTGAGGAACGGCGCGAAGTGCGCGTCGATTCCCTTCTCACCGCATGCTCCCATCGTGAGCAACAAGGCGAGGCCAAAGAGCTTCGCCGTGGACGCATGTTTCATTTCTTGAGGCTCGCCAGGTATTCGATCAAGTCACGCAACTCACGGCGCGACAGCAAGTGACTCACGGGCGGCATCGAGGAGGTCGGTTTGCTCTTGAATGCGATGTCCGCCTTCTTGACGACGACGGAAGGCCCCTCGGCAGGCTTGATCTCGACCCGTGCATCATCGACGGGCACGAGCACGCCGCTATGCACTGCGCCGCTCTTCATCTCGAGGACGTAGGTTCCAAACCCGGCGACGATCTTGGCGTTCGGATCGAGGATGGCCTCGAGGATCTGTTCGCGAGTCAGCCGCTTACCGAGCGCCTTGAGGTCGGGGCCGGCACGACCGCCGTGGCCATTGGCCGTGTGACAACGCTGGCAGCCGGTCTTGGGCGTCTCCCAGAACAATCGGTTGCCGCCGCTGCGCCTGCCGCCCTGCAACACGTCGTCGTAGCGTTCGGTCAGCGTCGGCTTGGCGTTGCGCGCGCGAACGATCGCGGCCGCGCGCTTCTGGAGCGCTTGGTCCTCGGTTGCAGTCGCCGCTTCGAGCACGTCGAGGCGTAGAGCCGGCGCAACCTTGCCCGCCTCGAGGTCGGTAACAAAGCGACCGAGGGCCTCACGTGCAGCGTCGGTCTGCAGCGACGAAAGCACACCGAGGGCACTCTGCCGCTCGCCGGTCGAGGCCTTGCCATTGCGAGCCACGGCGTCGAGCAGCGGCGTCGCGCGCGCCGGATCCAGCTTGGCGAGGTGGCGAAGGCCGTCCTTGCGCAGCGGCGCTGCCGGGGCTTTCACGGCCAGTTCCACGAGCTTGCGGAAGTCCGGTGCACCAAGCCTCGCACACGCATCCAGCGCCGCGGCGCGCGTCTCGGCAGCGACCGCGCCATCGCGGACCAAGTGCGTCAGCGCTGGCAACGCGCTGCGCACACCGAGTGCGCTGGCAGTCCTGCAGGCCGCGCGACGCACAGCCTCAGGTGCCGCACTGAGCAGCTCCGGCAGGGTGTCGGCCGCGTCCTGCGTCACCGCGTCGCCCAAGGCCGCGTGCTCGATCGGGCTCCACCGGTTGAGCACGCGGTCACGCCGCGGCGGCGTTTTCCATTCGGCCAAGGCGCGCAGCGCCTCGATGCGCCGCTCGCTCGGGGCGGTTCGGTTGGCCGCGAACCAAAACAAGCGTTCGACGGCACGCTTGGTTCCGAGCCTGACATTGGCGTTGAGCGCACGCCGGAGTGTCGCTCGGTCGGTGATCCCCGGCCTGTTGAGCAGCGCAGCGAGAGGCTCCCGAGCCCCAGGAATCGGGGCATCGTGAATCGCCCGTGCCGCCTCGACCACGAGCAGGTGGTTCGGATCATCGAGAAAGCGCGCGACCTCGGTCATCCGACGACGGCGCATGGCCAACAACACGCCCATCCGTACCGCACAGGAAGGGTCGCCTGCGAAATGCAAAAGCTCGGCGCGCCTGGCACAGCCGGCCAGCCCCATGACTCCCGCATGGCGCAGGTAGGGGTCGGTGTCGGCGTTCTCGCGCAGCATGCGCACAAGCTTCGCGGTCGTCGCCTTACCCGCGGAACCGATCTGACCGCGGCTGATCGCTGCGAAGAAGCGGACGCGTGAGCTGCGATCGGCCAGTGCCTGCTCGAGCTTGGGCGCGAGCTTTGCCGCCTTGGCCCAGCCGCAAACCTTCGCGAACTGCGCGCGCACCTCCTCGTCGAAGTCGGACAAGAGCTTGGCCGACGGCTCTAGGATCTCCGGATGCTTCCGGGCCAGCTGCCCGAGCCCCCAGATGGCATGGATGCGCGCCAACCGCGGACCTGGACCGCCAGCGGCGGCGCCCAGCGGAGCGACGGCGCCCTTTGCGACCAACGCGAACTGCGCCGCCTGGCGCACACGCTGGTCCGCGTGAGCGAGTAGCCGGAGCAGCTCTTCGATCGGGCGGCCGGCCATGCCAGTTTCGATCAACTGCCGCGTCGACTTCGCCAACGCGTCGTTCGCGAGTCCCTTGGCCACAATCCGATAGATGCGTCCCTTGCCGCTCTGCTCCCAGCCCTCGGTCCAGTCGGTGAGGAATACCGAACCATCCGGGCCAAAGTCCACGTCGGTGGCCAATACGCCCCAGATGAACTTCTCCGTGCTCGCAAGCTCGAAGCCCGCGCCCTTGGGCCTCGAGCGCAGCGCCCAAATCCCACTGACCGCGCTGGCGCCACGAAAGTCGCACAACAGGAAGCAGCCGCGATACTTCTCCGGCAGCCCGACACCTGGGTCGTAGGTCAGACCGGACGGGCCGTTGGTAAAGTTGGCCACTGGGGGGACAATGTAGGCCGCTTGGCCGGCGAAGTGGGGATACCAGAGCCGCTCGTTGCTCCAAGGACCGCGGTCAGGAATGGTCTGGTAGCCGATCTGCCAACCGGAGTTTCCGCCCTCGACGATGTAGACCCAGCGCGCGCGATCGTCGCCGTCAGAGTTGTTGTCGCCGGTGAAGAGATTGCCGAAGCTGTCGAAGGCCAGCTCCTGTGGATTGCGCAGGCCCCGATGCACGACCTCGAGCTCCGAGCCATCGGGCCTGCAACGCAAGACCGCTCCCTCGTCGGGAAACGCAAGCCGCCCCGCCTTGGTCGGCACGTTGAAGCCCCGGTCGCCAATCGAGAAATAGAGCAGCCCATCCGGCCCCATGCGTAGGCCGTGCAGGTCATGCCCCAGCAGGGACGTATGCACACCGAAACCGTCATAGAGGACCCTGCGCCGATCGGCCCGACCGTCGCCATCCGTGTCCGTGAGCTTCCACACCTTGGGAATGCACGTGAACCACACCGCGTTGCGGCGCGCGAGCAGCCCGGCCGCAATGCCGTCCGGCAGATCGCGAAAGCCCTCGGCAAAGACTTCGGATCGATCGCAATGGCCATCGCCATTGACGTCCTCAAGCAAGCGGATACGCTCCTCCTCGGTCTTCCAGCCGGCGATCTTGGCGCCCAGATGCCGGCGATACATCGCGATCCGATCCTCGACCGTGCGGCACGCGAGGTCGTCGTCGAGCCAGTCCTTTGCATAGCGGCGATTGTCGGTGACGCCGTAGTGCAGCCGAAAGGTCTCTGCCACATAGATCCGACCGCGCTCGTCGACCGAGAACGCAACCGGGTTGGCAAGGTGCGGCTCCGCTGCCCACAAGGACGCTTGGAGTCCTTCGGCGACGTGGAACTTCTTGAGTGCATTGTGCCCCTCGCGTGAAGCACCGCGAATCGGCACCTTGGGCTTGTATGGCTTCTGCGCGACGAGACCCGGGGCAACCAGCAGCAGACCGAAAAGCAGACCGCGGCAACTCGCGATCATGAACGCGCCTCAAGCGCGCGGCTCACGATTTCGAAGACGTCTTTCGAGAGCTTCGGTCGGGCCGCAATGCGCTCGAGCTGTGCACGCATCAGGTCTTGGCGGTGTGCGTCCAGCTTGCGCCATTGGTTGAATGCGGACACCAGGCGCGAAGCGAGCTGCGGGTTGCAAGCATCCAGGTCGATCACGCGGTCGGCGACGAGTTCGTAGCCCTTACCATCGGCACCATGGAAGCGGACGAGGTTGGCCTGGGCAAACGTCGCGATCAGCGACCGAGCTCGGTTCGGGTTCTGCAGCGAGAAATCCGCGTGCGTGCACAGGGCGGCCACGCGCTCGCGCGTAGCCGGGAGTTTGGACTGGGCCTGCACGACAAACCATTTGTCGAGCACGAGCGGGTCGTCGCGCCACTCAGCGTGGAACTTGGCGAGCGCGCGCTCGCGTGGCGCCCCCTCGAGGTCGGCCAGGAGTCGTAGCGCCGCGGACTGTTCGGTCATGTTGTCCGCCTTGTCGAACTGCTTCTCGACCAGGCTCATCGAGTCACGATCACCCGACGCCGCCAGATAGGCGAGCGCACGGTTGCCGAGGCGCCGGCGATCCACGGATGGCTTGTCGAGCACATAGGTCGAGTCATTCCGCGTGCTCGCATAGACCTCACGCCACTCGTCGTGCAGCTCGCGAGCCAGCGCCGCCAGGACGAACTCGCGCGCCGTGTGCAGGGCGTCGACGTCCCACACCTGCATCCTCTGCACGAGGTAGCGCTCGTCGGGCAACGCCAGGGCCAACGCCTTGAGCGAGCCGTCGAGGGTCTCGTCGGCGAGCACGCGACGGAAGACGTTGGGGAGGATCGGCGGGACTTCGAGTTCGCGAGCGTGCGCCGCGGCATCGGCAAGCTCGAGGATGACGTCGCTCGCCAACTCCTGGCCCGCGTCCCAGCGGTTGAAGCTGTCGGAGTCATGGGCGGCAAGGAACGCGAGTTCTTCCCGGCTACGTTCGATCTCGAGTTTCGCCGGAGCCGAAAACCCACGCATCAGCGACGGCACCGGGGCATCGGCGACATCCTCGAATACGAACGTCTGCCGGGGTTCGGTCAGCTTCAGGACGCGCGACGCGCTCGCGCTCGCCTCGGATTCGCCTGCGAGTCGCAGCGGCACATCGGCGCCGGTCGAGTCGAGCAGCCCTACCGTCACGGGAATGAGCGCCGGTTGCGGCTGTGTCAGCTTGGCGATCTTGGGGAACTCCTGCGCGAGTTCGAGCGTGAACTGTCGCGTCTGGGCATTCCAAGCACCTTGTGCTCGGATCGTCGGAGTGCCGGCCTGGAGGTACCAGCGCTCGAACTGCGTCAGGTCCATGCCGTTTGCGTCCGCCATTGCAGCGCGGAAATCATCGCAGGTCACCGCCTGCCCGTCGTGCCGCTCGAAGTAAAGGTCCATGCCCTTGCGGAAGCCATCGCGACCAAGCAGCGTCTGGTACATGCGCACGACCTCGGCACCCTTGCGGTAGACCGTGGCCGTGTAGAAGTTGTTCATCTCGATGTAGAACTCGGGACGGATCGGATGCGCCATCGGTCCGGCGTCCTCCGCGAACTGCACGGCGCGCAGGCCCTTAACGGCCATGATGCGCTCGACACCTGGTGACCAGACGTCCATCGAGAACTGCTGATCGCGAAACACCGTCAGGCCTTCCTTGAGGGTCAGTTGGAACCAATCACGACACGTGACCCGGTTCCCGGTCCAGTTGTGGAAGTACTCGTGCGCAATGACGCTCTCGACGCCGATGTACTCGTCATCCGTCGCCGTGTCGGGCCGGGCCAGCACATACTTGGAATTGAAGATGTTGAGCCCCTTGTTTTCCATGGCGCCCATATTGAAGTCGTTGACCGCAACGATCATGTAGAGGTCGAGGTCATACTCGCGGCCAAACACCTCTTCGTCCCAGCGCATTGCCTTTTGCAGCGACCGCAGCGCGTGCTCGCACTTGTCGATGTTCTGCGGCTCCACCCAGATCTCGAGCTTGACCTCCTTGCCCGACATCGTCGTAAACGTGCCGGCGTGGCGCTCGAGCCGGCCGGCCACTAGGGCAAAAAGGTAGGACGGCTTGGGGAACGGATCCTCCCACTGGACCCAATGCTTGCCGCCGGTGCTCCCAGAATCCACACGATTGCCGTTCGACAGCAGCACGGGACAGGCGGTGGGATCGGCGGTGATCTTGACGCGATAGCGTGCCATCACGTCGGGCCGGTCGGGGAAGAACGTGATGCGCCGGAAGCCCTCGGCTTCGCACTGCGTGCAGAAGTTTCCGCTGGATCGATAGAGCCCGGTGAGCTCGGTGTTGTCTTGCGGACGGATCGACACGGTCGTTTCCAGCTGGAACGTTTCTGGCACGTCGACGATGCGTAGGCCCTGTTCGTCGACCGTATACGCGGCGTGCGGCAGCGGGCTGCCGTCGATCGCGATGCGAACCAGCTCGAGCCGCTCGCCATCGAGCTCGAGCGGAGCGTTGGCCTCGGCGGCCTCGTTGCGCCGTACGCCGAGCTTGGCATGTACGAGCGTCGTGTCTTCGCCGAGTTCGAACTCGAGATCGACGGTGTCGATCCAGTAGCTCGGTACGGCGTAGTCCTTGCGGTAGATCGGCTGCGGTGGTTGGTCGGTTGCTCTCATGAGTGCGGTCTGGCAGTGGGGGAGTTGACTACTGGTTGATCTTGCGGAGCTCGGCGCGCGTCCACGGTTTGGTGCGGCCCTTGGTCTCGGCGCGGACACGAGTGACGTCGGCCACGTCGACCGCCTGGGACTTGTGACCCCACGAGCGGCGAGTATAGGTCAAAATCCCCGCGATCTGGCGGTCGGTCAACTTGGTTCCGAGCGCTTCCATCGTGAGCTGGTAGGTCTTGCCGTTGATCTCGACGGGGCCGGTCAAGCCATGGAGC
>CAYSWE010000243.1:0-7351 GCA_964434515.1 uncultured Phycisphaerales bacterium
CCCCCACCGCCTTCCTGCCGACCACGCGCGCCGAGATGGACGACCTCGGCTGGGACCGTGCCGACATCGTGTTCGTATCTGGCGACGCCTACGTGGACCATCCGTCCATGGCCGCGGCGATCCTCGGCCGCGTGCTCGAGTCCGAGGGCTTCCGCGTGGCGATCCTCGACCAGCCGGATTGGCGCAGCGCCGATCCGTGGCGCGAACTCGGCCGGCCGCGGCTTTGCTATGCGGTGAGCGCCGGGAATATGGATTCGATGATCAACCATTACACGGCGAATCGAAAGCGGCGCAACGCCGATGCCTATTCGCCCGCCGGTCGGATCGGCCTGCGCCCGGATCGGCCGACGGCGGTCTATGCCCAGCGGTGTCGCGAGGCATTCCGCGGCGTGCCGGTCGTGATCGGCGGAGTGGAGGCCTCGCTCAGACGGATCGCCCACTATGACTATTGGTCGGACAAGGTGTGGCCGTCGATCCTGGTCACGAGCAAGGCCGACCTCCTGGGCTTTGGGATGGGCGAGCGCATCCTCGTCCGGATCGCGCAGCGTCTCGCGGCAGGCGAACCGATCGAGGCGCTGCGCGACCTCCGCGGCGTCGCCTACTTGCTGGGTAAGAACGAACGACTCCCGCGGCACGGCTTCGGCGCCCAGTGCGACGATACGACCGTCGAGCTCCCTGCGCTCGAGGATGTGATTGCCGACAAACGTGCCTTTGCGATGGCTACCGGGCAACTGCACCGCGAGACCAATCCGCACAATGGCCGACGGCTCACGCAGCGCCACGCAGACCGCACGTTGGTCGTCAATCCTCCGGATCTGCCGCTGTCGACGGCAGAACTCGACGCGTGTTATGACTTGCCCTACACGCGCCGCACGCACCCCAAGTACGACGCCGACGTCCCGGCCTACGCGACGATCAAGGACTCCGTGTCCATCATGCGCGGCTGCTTCGGTGGCTGCACGTTTTGCTCGATTACGATGCACCAGGGTCGCGCGATTCAAAGCCGGAGCGAAGCCTCGGTGCTCCGTGAGGTCGAGACCTTGGCCCAGGCACCCGAGTTCAAGGGCCACGTGTCCGACCTCGGCGGTCCAACCGCCAACATGTGGCAGATGCGCTGCACCAAGCCCGAGGTCGAGGCGGTGTGTCGCCGACAGTCCTGCATCCATCCGACGGTGTGCAAGCTCCTCGATACGAGCCATGCCCCGACCGTAGAGCTCATGCGCAAGGCGCGCGCCGTCGCGGGTGTCCGCAAGGTGCACATCGCTTCCGGCATCCGCATGGACCTCGCCCGCAACGAAAAGGCCTACCTCGACGAACTCGTGCAGCATCATGTCGGCGGCCACCTCAAGGTCGCCCCCGAGCACGTCAGCGAGCGCGTGCTCGAGCACATGAAAAAGCCAGCACAATCGACCTTTGACGAGTTCGCAGCTGCGTTCGAGGCGGCCTCGCGGCGCGCCGGCAAGGAGCAGTACCTCGTGCCCTACTTCATTGCGAGCCATCCCGGCAGCGGTGTCGAGGAGATGATCGAGCTGGCGATCTTCCTCAAACAACGCGGCTATCGACCGCGACAGGTGCAGGATTTCATCCCGGCCCCTATGGACGTCGCGACGTGCATGTACTGGACCGGCCTCGACCCAATGACCTTACGCCCGGTGCAGACCGTCACGAGACTCCGAGACCGCAAGGTGCAACGTGCCCTGCTGCAGTTCTTCGAGCCCGGCAACTGGTCGATGGTGCGAGATGCGCTGCTCGCGGCCGGGCGCGGCGATCTCATTGGCAACGGGCCCGAGTGTCTGATCCCGGCGCATCGACCACGCGTCGCGTCCAGCACGCCAACACCGTCCAACCGACGGCCCACGTCGGGCTACCGCCCGACGGCGCGTCGCCGAGGCGAACGGCGATGATGCTGCGCTTTCAGCTCGACGACATCCGCCGCGCGCTGCCCCAGTACGGCGAGATCGGTGTCGGGCGCGCGGACGGAAAACAGGCCGATGAGTACTCGGCGATCCTCTACGATCGCCGCCGATTGACGGTGCAAGCCTCGGGCACGTTCTGGTTTTCGGACACACCGGAGGTGCCCGGATCCACGAGCTTCGGCAACCGCATTCCGCGCATCTGTACATGGGCACGCTTTCTCGATACCGAGAGCCGCGCGCGCTTCGCCTGCTTCAACCAGCACTGGGATCATCGGTCGCAGCCGTCGCGGGTGCGCTCGGCCGCTCTGCTGCTACAGCGAATTGCCGGGCTTGGCGAGCATTTGCCGGTGCTCGTAACCGGTGATTTCAATGCTGGCGAACACAACCCGGCGTTCCGTAGCTTGGTCGCGCCTGGGACGGGCCTGCGCGACAGCTTCCGTCGTGTGCACCCGCATGCGACCGGCGTCGGCACGTTCCACGGCTTTGGCGGCCGACCCGGCCGGAACAAGATCGATGCGGTCCTTGCCTCATCCGAGTGGACCGTGCTCCGTGCGAGCATCCTCCCGGTGACGGGCAAGGCGCCATTTCCGTCCGACCACCTGCCAGTCACGGCGACGCTGTTGCTCAGGCCCCAACGTTCTCCCAGGTAGGATCAACACGCAGCGGCGCTCGTTCGTAGCAAAGCGTTCGCGATTTCCTCAACGCTCTCAAGGACCCCCCGATGCGCATCCTGACCGCGACCGTCCTCCTCGCCTCCCTCGCCGCGGCACAGCACCCCGCCGCCCAGCACCCCGCTGCCGCCCAGCAGGCCGAACAGGTCCTCTGCGATCGGATCAAGCACGAGGGGCTGCAGAACAGCAAGGTCATGGACTACCTCGACTACTTGACCAACTCGATCGGGCAGCGCCTCACGGGTTCCGACAACTTTGAGCTGGCGTGCCAGTGGGCCAAGCGTGAGTTCGAGAAGATGGGCCTCGACGTGCACCTGGAGAAGTGGGCCGAGTGGAAGGTGCGCTTCAATCGCGGTCAATGGTCCGGCCGCGTCCTGAAGCCTGTCCACATGGAACTGCAGGTCGCGACCGAGGCGTGGACGGCGGGCACCAAGGGACAGGTCACGGCAGAGGCCATCAAGCTGCCCAAGGATACGCTCGACCTCGAGCTCCTTGCCGACCAGGTGCGGGGCAAGTGGCTGGTCGGCACCCTGCCGAGTCGGCGGGCACGCGGCGCGCGGGAGTATCTGCGCTACCTCAATCGCTTCTGCGAGGAGGAACGTGTGGCCGGCCTGGTCCTTGCGTCGCGCGGCGACGCGAAGTTTCCCAACCGGATCCGCGTGTTCGGCAACCGCAACATGGCGCTCGCGGCCAACTCCAAGACCCCCACGATCCCCAAGATCGTCGTGCGCCGCGACCAGCACCAGAAGATCGTCAAGCTGCTCGACAAGGGCAAGGTCGTGTTGCGCTTCGACATTCGCAATCGGTTCCGGCGCGAACGCGTACCGCTCTGGAACGTGGTCGCCGACATCGTGGGTCGCGAAAAGCCAAACGAATATGTGATCGTCTGCGGCCACCTGGACTCGTGGCATCAAGCGACCGGCGCGACCGACAATGGCACGGGAGTGACGTCGACCATGGAGGCAGCCCGCATCCTCAGCGCGGTCGGGGCCAAACCCCGCCGCACGATCCGCTTCATCCTGTGGGGTGGCGAAGAACAGGGCCTGCTTGGTTCGCGCGCCTATGTAGCCAAGCACCGCGGTGAAATGAAGCGCGTCTCCGCCGTCTTCAACCACGACACCGGCACCAACTGGGCCTACCAGATCGCAGTGCCGACCAACATGTATGACGACTTCGCACGCATCCTCAAACCGGTCCTGTCGATCCCGGCGCCCGACAAGGACTTCTCTGGCCCCGTGTTCAAACTGCGCAAGATCAAGCAGATGTCGCGCCGCGGTGGTGGCAGCGACCACGCGTCCTTCCTCGCAGCCGGCGTGCCGGCATGGCCGTGGGGTCTGCGCGGCCGCAGCGACTACTTTCAGTTCACTTGGCATAGCCAGTGGGACACGTTCGATGCAGCGATCCCCGAGTACCAGCGGCATACGTCGACGGTGGTCGCACTGACCGCGTATGGCGTCGCGCAGTTGCCGTATCTGCTGCCGCGCGACCAGATGGCCGGGCCGGGCTCGACCGGCTCGCGGCGCCGCGCCGCGCCGGCACCGAAGAAGACGACGACGACGAAGAAGAACTAGGACACCCAACGGAACGACCCGCCGCGGCGCACCGCGTAGGATGCGGGCCCGTTCCACGTCCGAGGTTTCGTGTCCAAAGCCGCCAACGCGTTCTGCTTCCTGCTGCCGCTCCTGCTCGTCCTGCCGTTCGATCCGCAGTGGCCGGACTTCGAACGCGCGCGGCGCGGCGTGCTGCTCGCGCTGGTCGGCGCGCAGCTGCTCGCGTTCGGACCGCGCCCGACGTGGTCGCCCCGGCCCTTCGCCTGGCTCCTCGCACTCGCCGGGCTTGGGCTCGCGTCGGCAGCGTGGGCCAAGTACGACGCCTGGGCCGCGCTCGAGACAGGTGCCTACTGGACCGCACTCTTCAGCGTTCCGTGGATCCTGCGCCCGGAGTGGGCGCGGCCTCTGATTCGCGGCGTCGCGCTCGCCCTGCTCCTGACCGCACTCTTCGGCGTCCTGCAGTGCGCTGGGCTCGAGCTGATCCCCCACTACCGCGTGGCGCAAGAGCCGGTCTCGAGCCTCGGCAACCGCAACGTGGCGGCCGAGTGGACCGCGCTGGCGAGCCCGTTGGCACTCCTCGCGATGCCGCTGCTTGGCTGGACCGCGGTTTTCTGCGGCGACCTCTACCTTTGGGGCAACGGCGGCCGCGCCGGCCTGATCGCGTTCCATTTCGGCGTAGTCGCGATGGTCTGGTTCGGTCGCCGGGCCAAGGCGTTCCCCGAAGGGGCCCTGCGTGCGACGCTCGCGATGTTCGTCGTGGCGGCGGTCCTCGGCACGCTCTTTCTGCAACCGAAGGCCGCGCGGGCCGTCCGGCAGGAGCAACAACGCATCGCGGCCGAACAACCCGCGGGGGGGACCATCGCCGTGCGTCTCAAGATCTGGCCGCGCGCGCTCCGGCTGGCCCGGGACAACGTCCTCGCCGGAGTCGGGGCCGGCAACTTCGCCGCGGCGTTTCCGCCCTACCGGGATCTGGCTGAGATCGACATTTCGAGCTTCGGACACCGCATCGCGACTCGGGTCACCAATCCACACAATGATGTCTTGTGGATTGCCAGCGAGCTCGGTGTGTTGGGCTTGGTTCTCGTCAGCATGTTCGTGCTGGCCATCGTGCGCGCCGCCTCGGAGCACCGCATCGCCGCCATCGGCCTCGCAGCGCTGTGCGCCATCGTGCCCGTGGCACTCACGCGCGCGCCCCTCGGCAACGCACCGGCGGCGTTCTCCTGCATGCTCGCCCTGTGGCTCGGCATGCCGCCCGAAGCCCGCCCGATCCCCGCCCTGGTACGCGTTGGCGCGCGCGCGCTCGGCCTTCCGCTGTGCCTCCTGGGCTTCTCGATCCTCCTCGGTGAAGGCGGTGGCGCCGGCTTCCTCCGAGCCAAACGTCACAACGACCCGCGCGCGGGCGTGGCGGCGATCGACCGCGCGATTCGCTTCGACCCGATCCAGACCGACTGGCGGCTGCTGCGCGCGCAGGTGCACCACAAACCGGGATCCAAGGTGCCGGCCAAGTACCTCGACGCCACGCTCCAAGACCTCGATGCGGTGCTCCAACGCCGCCCCAACGAAGCCAAGGCGCTGGCCGACCTCGGCTACCTGGGCCTCGTGCACGGCGAGCATGCCTTTCGCGACGGCAAGCTGCGGATCGCCGGGCTGCGCGCCACCGCACACCTCCTCGATCTCGACCCCAAGCATCCGCAGGCGTTGTTCCTGGCGGCCGACTACGCCTTCCTGGCCGGCAAGCCGGCGCGCGGCTTACTGGCGCTGGAGCGGCTCGGGCTCGAGGCGCCGATCGTCGCCAAGCTCCGCCAGATCCGGGCGCTCGTGCGCAAGGAGGAAAACCCGCAGCGCAAGATCGAGCTCACGAGAGTCCAGCTGTCCTTGCGCAAGCTGCTGCGCAAGCTGTTCCCACGTTCTGCGGAACTGCGCTAACGTCTCGTCAAGGGAGCGCAGTTGCTTCGTGGCGCAGGAGTCGGATGATGGAGCGCATGGGAACGAAGCTAGAAGTCCAGCTCGCCGAGCTTGGAATCCAATCGAGCAACTCGTCGGCCTACTGCGGGCGTTGGCTCGAGACAGCCGGCACCGAGATCCCCTCGTGCGCTCCCGCGACCGGCGAACCGATCGCCAACGTGCGCCTGGCGACGCGCGACGACTACGAAACCGTGGTCGGCGCGGCGCACGAGGCGTTCGTGCGTTGGCGCCAGGTGCCCGCGCCCCAACGCGGCGAGTACGTGCGCCGCATCGGCGAGCGTCTACGCGAGTTCAAGGAACCGCTCGGGCGCATCGTCAGCGCCGAAGTCGGCAAGATCATCGAAGAAGGACGCGGTGAGATCCAGGAATGCATCGACATCGCCGACTTCGCCGTCGGCTTGTCGCGCCAGCTCTATGGCTTGACGATCGCCTCGGAACGTCCGCTGCATTCGATGCGTGAGAGCTGGCATCCGCTCGGGCCGGTCGGCGTGATCACGGCCTTCAACTTTCCGGCTGCCGTGTGGGCATGGAATGCCATGCTCGCGCTCGTCTGCGGTGATAGCGTGATCTGGAAGCCGTCGGAGAAGGCTCCGCTCACGGCGATCGCCATGACGAACATCTGCGCGCCGGTGCTCGCCGAGGGCGGGTTCGGCGCGCTCGCCGGCATGGTCGTCGGCACCAGGGAAGACATCTCCATCCCGATGACACACGACGCGCGCGTGCCGCTGATCTCGGCGACGGGATCGGTGCGCATGGGACGGGCCGTAGGCCAGACCGTGGCGCAGCGGCTCGGGAGATCGCTGCTCGAACTCGGTGGCAACAACGCTGTGGTCGTGCTCGAGGATGCCGACATCGACATGGCGCTGCGCGCCATCTTGTTTGGCGCGGTCGGCACCGCCGGCCAACGCTGCACCAGCACCCGGCGTGTGCTCGTGCACAAGGCCGTCCGTGCCGAACTCGAGCGCCGCCTGCTGCAGGCCTATGAGACCGTCGCGATCGGCGATCCGCTCGACGAAGGCACGCTCATGGGACCGCTGATCGATGCAGGCGCGGTGACCATGATGCAGACCGCGATCGAACGCGCCAAGGCCGAGGGCGGCGAGGTGCTTTACGGCGGCGAGCCGCTCGATCGCGACGGTGCCTATGCCGGCGGGCACTGGGTCAAGCCGTGCATCATTCGCGTGCCGCGGCAGCTCGACATCGTCTGCGACGAGACGTTCGCACCGATTCTCTACATTCTCGAGATCGA
>CAYSWE010000244.1:0-7350 GCA_964434515.1 uncultured Phycisphaerales bacterium
CGTTGCGCGTATCCCGGCGGCGCCCGGCCAGCATGTGCGGCTTCGCGCAGTGGACGGTTCGACCCGTCGCAACCGGACGCCGCTCTTGGACCTGGGGCGAGTCGTTCCGTTTCTCACACATCGCAAGCAAGAAGTCGTGCTGCACGGCGCCGCCGGTGCCGCCTTCACCGTGTTTTCGGTCGCGCGCGGAGGTCCCGAGTTCGTTCTGCGTCGCTTGCGCGGAAACCTCGACAGCCATGGACGCGCGCGCTTGCTGCTGCGCGAGTTTCCGCGCGCCCAGATCCTGCGCTTCGAAGTGGAGCTACCGGGCGGCGTGTTCCGCGTCGAGCAGGCGCTGGCTCGGTAGGGCGCCCCGGCTACTCGTTCGGCACCTGCTCGAGCGAGGCGTAGTGCGTCTTGACGATTTTCCAGTCTTTGCCGAAGCGCACCAGCGAGAAGCTCGCGTTGCCGCCGCCGTCGACCTCGCGCCCGGACGGGTCGACCTGGACCAGGCGCCATTCGGCAAACACGACGGCGAACTTGTCGTCGAAGATCTGCACCGTGGGTTCACGTAGGGTCAGCTCCACTTTGTCGAGGTAGCGAAACTCTTGGTCGAGAACCTCTTCGAATGCGCCCCAACCCTTGTCCACGCGCCCCGAGGAGTCGATGTGGAGGAATCGCGGGTTGGTCCAGAAGTGATTCCGATAGGCCTTCATGTCCTGGCTGTTGAAGGCTTGGCGCATGGAACGGAGGTGGTCTTCGATCTCGCGTGCAACATCGGGGCTCATCAGGAGGCTTCTCCTCGTAGGCTGGCGGCGCCGCAGCGCTCGACTCGGGGTGGCTAACTACTTGTTCAGTGGCCGAATATGGCGATAGAACGGCTCTACGCTCTTCTCGTAGACGACCCGTCCGTTGACGATCGCCGTCTGCACGAATGTCTTATAGTGCAGTGGGTCCCCGTCGAGGATCAAGATGTCAGCATCCTTACCGTCTTCGATCGAGCCGATTCTATCGCCGACGCCCATCATTTGCGCGGGTGCGAGCGTAATCGTGGCCAGGGCGTCCCTGGGGGCCAGGCCGCCGCGGATCGCGTAGCATGGGTCGACGGTGGGCGTGTTGAGGTCATTGCCGAGCAGGCCCCCGGAACCGATTCCGCCGCCAAAGATGCCCCCGGATGGCAAAACGGCGACCTGCACGACGGCCTTCGCCAGGATCGCCGTCGCTTGGATGGATGGGCCGTTCGGCTCGGCGCGCGTGCGATCTGGCGCCGATCTTCCGCGTGGCATCAGGATGCAGGAAGAGTCTGTCGCCGCGATCTCGTCGGGAATGATCCAGGCCTCCTCGGCCTTATTGAGGATCACCGGCACACCCAGTTTTTTTGCGATGCGCAGCGCTTCACGGATCTTGGTGACATCCAGACTGCCGCTACCACCGCCGCCGAACATGCGGAATCTCCCCATGCCGCCACTGCCCGCGGCCGAGATCCGCAGCTTGCTCTTGCCTTCCATGACGGAGGCGAACTCGTCGTACTTCGGCGGCTTTTTTGGTGCCTTGGCCTTGCTGGCGCCCGGCTTCTTCTGCTCGGACTGCTTTTTCTTGTAGGCCGCCAACTCCTTCTTGTACTTGGCGATCTTCTCGAGCGTGTCGTCGAACGACTTCCACGCCTTCGGCCCGAGCGGCACCGACATGCCGTAGACCGCCGGCTCCTTGACGATCGCGCCCTGGATCGACTCCGGGACGAGCTTGATCACGGCCGACGTGCCGCTTGGTGTCGATCCCGACGTGGACGAGGTCGTGAGGTAGCTGGTGATGCCCGCCGCGAGAGCGCGCTTCATCGTGCGGTTGAACGGGTCGATGGCGTCGCCATAGCTCTCGCCCTTGCCGACCCGAGACGGTGCTCCGCAGCCAGGGAGATCGAAGATGACAAACCCGGGGCAGATGTGCAGGCCATCGCAGTCGACGACCTTGGTGTCCTTGGGCAGATGGATCTTGTGGCCAACGGCTTCGATCTTGTCGCCTCGAATCAGAACCGTGCCGCGCCGGTAGACCGTGCCGTTGCCGACATGGATCGTTGCGTTGGTGTAGGCGACCGGCTTGGGCGCCGGTTTCTTGGCCTTGGCCGGCTTGGTGGCCTTGGCCGGTTTCTTGGCGCGCTTGGTTTGCGCGAACGCCGGTCCGCTTCCGAAGAAGCTCACGATCAGGACGGCAACGCATGCGTGCTGCCATGAGATGGGGGAGGAGCGCATGTTGGGTCTCTCAGTTCCTTGTCTTGACGCTCTTGACCTTGCGGCCCTCGAACCAAACGTGGATCAGACGGGCGGCTGGGCTGAACGGGTCGCGGCTGAAATGCAGCAGGTTGGCGTCCTTGCCCTTGGCGATCGAGCCGACGCGCTTGTCGGCGCCGATGAGCTTCGCCGGCGCCAACGTCAGGAGCTCGATGAGCTTGGCTTTGGCGATGCCCGACCGCGCCAGATTCGCGAGTCGATACCACAGGCTTTGGAGATCGGTCTTCGAGATTCCCGGCTGCAGCACAACGTCGATCCCCGCCTTGCGCAGCGTAAGGATCGGGTTGCAGTAGAAGCTGGTGTTCGGGCGATAGCCGAATCGCACCGGCAACACGACGCGTGCCTTTCGCGCCTTGAGTTGTGGGATGACGCGGTCGAGCGTGTCTTGGGCACCCGAGCGATACGCGTGCCAGAACGTCAGCGGAAAGCTCGTATCTTTGAGCGCGTCGAGGACGTGGAGCACGGCACCGGCGCCCGAGACGCCGGCCATGATCGGAAAGCCCTTGTCGATGACCTTGGTCAGCAGGGCGATCTTCGGATCTTCCTTCTTCGCGGCCGGCTTCTTCGCGCTCGGCTTCTTGGTCGCCGGTTTCTTGGTCTGGCCGGGCTTTGCGCTTGGCTTGGTCGCCGGCTTCTTGGGCTTGCCCGAGGGCGCGGGCTTGTCGGTCGGCTTTGCGGAGCTCGTGGGCTTTGCCTTGCCGCTTGGCTTTGCCTTGCCTGCCGGCTTCTTCGTGGCGCTTCCCGCCTTCGGGGCGGCCTTGCTCGGCTTCTTCTTGCGCGCCTCGATCAGCTCCTTCGCTTTCTTGAAGCTGTCGCGAAGCATCTTCTTCGTGGCCGTGTTGGCGACCATGCCTAGCCAGAGGAACTGTTCGTCCGCCAGCACCATGTCGGCCTTGGTAGCCGCGACCGGACGCACTGCAGCGCCAAGTCCCGAGAGTCCAGCCTCCGGCGGTCTCAGGCCGTGGGTCGTAACGCCGCCCTCGAGTGCGTCGGCCCAACCTCGGTGTGCGCGCTGGATCTTGGCGGTGGCCTTGACGGTCGGTGTAAAACGCGGGCGAACCGTTCGCCGCGTGCTCCGCGGCATGCGCATGCGCCGGCGCCCGCGGAGGATGATCGTGCGCGGCTTCGGCTGGGTGCGCGCGAGGCTCACGGTGCTCGAGGCGATCACCAAGCCTGGGGTCAAGACGCCGCCCTGGATGCGTTCGAAGGACCCTGGCACCTCGAGGTCCTTGCCGATGCGAAGGATCTTGCCATCTTCGACCAGCACCGTGACCTTGTCGAGCTTGCTACCGTCGCCGACATACACGCCGACGTCGACGAACGCTACCTTCGCGGGTGCGGACAGGAGCTTCTCGGCGGGGGTTGGGTCGGCCTTCTTTGCGGATGCATCGCCGAGGTCCTGCGCGACGCCAAGCTGCGCCAGCAAGAGTGCGACGATGAGCCATGCGGGAACTCTCATTACTGCTTCCTCTTTCCGTGATCCTTGCCGCCCGGATCGCAGTCGTAGTAGATGCTGCCGCTTACCATGACCTTTCTTACCCAGTTGCGCGGGTCGAGAGGATCGCCGGTCCACAAGACCATGTCGGCGTCCTTGCTGACCTCGAGGCTACCGACGCGAGACTCTGCTCCGATGAAGCGGGCGGGATTGATCGTCAGGCCGCGGATGGCCCATTCGTCGGGAAGTCCGAGGCGCACTGCCATCGTTGCCTGCAGCGGCAGCTGTTCCTGCGGAATCACCGGCGAGTCCGTATTGATGCCGATGCCATCCGGACCGACCCCGGGGACCGGGCTCGGCCAGCCGTGCTGCCCGCCAAGAGCCCACGCCGCCGCGCAACCAATCATCGCACCGGTCTTGCGGTCGATGTAATACTGCCGTGGACCGTTGGCCACGGGGACACCGCGCTTGCGCGCTTCGCCGGACATGCGGAACGCGTCGAACGTCCCATGGTCGATGAACACCCAGAGACCGAACTCGTCGTGGAGCTCGCGCAGCGTCTCCATGCAGACCTGGTAGATCTGCGTGTGCACGCTGCACGGATACTCATGCCGGAACAAGCCGCGCAGATACTCGAGCGAGGCGTCGAACTTGGGCTTTTCCTTGCGCTTGCCGGAAGCGTAGTCCTCCCAGGCCTGATAGTACTTCTGTCCGCGGCGTAGAGTTGCGCGCAGCCCGAAGTTCATGCCAATGCGGCCGGCCCCCATATCGCCACCGCGCCGTTCCGGGTTGCCCGCCTGCGCGATCTTGAGACTGCCAGGGAAGCGCACCAGCGCCTCCTCGACGCTTCGCCCGGCTGTCTTCGTCAGCGTGCCGAAGCCACCCATGTTGCTTCCCGACCCGGGGATGTAGAGCACGGTCGTGACGCCGCCCTGGAGTGCGTCCTTGATCTGCTGATGGTGCAGTCCCACCAGATCGACCGTGCGAAACTCGGGATTCGTCGGATGCACCGTGTCGTTGAGGTCGAAGCCCGCGCCGGCAATATGGCAGTGCAGGTCGATGAATCCCGGCAGAACCCAGCCACCGCTCCAATTCAAGACCTTGTAGCCATCCGGAATCTTGATGTCGCTGGCCTTGCCGATCGCGGTGATCTTGCCCTTGTGGACGAGGATGACCCCGTCGGTGATCGGCGGCGTGTTGACCGGCACGATCTTCTTGGCGCGCACCGCATAGTCGGGCGAGTCGAACTCCGTCGGACCCCACTTGGCGACCTTGCAGTCGGCTGGTTTCGGACGGTTGCCGTAGTCGATCCGGAACGGCGCGAGCTTTGGCTTGGCCTGTTCCTTCGCGTCGGCCTGGCCGCTGGCCTCTTGGCTTGCAACGCCCTGACTGATCCCCAGGCTCGCGATGGCGAGTCCCATGATGCAGAAAGCCGAACGGCTCATCGCTTCTCCTTTTCGCCGTCGCCCGCCGGGCGGTGGTCGGACTGTCGTGTGTCGAATCGCTTGGCGCCATTCACCCAGACGGCCTCGACGCGTGTGGTCAGGTCGAATGGGTCGCCGGACAGCTGGACGAAGTCTGCGTCGCAGCCGGCGGTGAGGTGCCCGACGCGATGATCGAGGCCGAAGCAGCGCGCGGGCGTTCCCGTGATTGCCTGCAGCGCCCGGCGCGCATCAAACCCTGTCGCAACGGCCCAGGCCGCATGCACGGGCAAATAGCGCGTGCCGAGCTGGGCGTGGGTGACGAAGATGACCGCGTAGCCGAGGTCGGTCAGCTCTTGGGCGACGTTGTGCGATTTCCCCTTGGACTCCCAGTACACTTCGTTGGCGCCGAGTTCGAACCCGACGATGAGTTCCTCTGGCGGACGGGTGTGCTTGCGGATGACGTCGCGCGCGTTGCCGGCCAGGACGAGCTTGAGCTTGCTTTCGACGGCGATCGCCTCGATCGCGGCCTGCGCGGCATCGGCGCTAGACACGCGCACGACGAGCGCGGCATTTCCGGCGAGGACGCCACGCCATGGCTCGAGCTTCTGGTCCTTCTTCTTTTTCTTCTTCTTCGGTGTTGTGGTCTCGGTGTCGGCTGGCGTCGCTGCCGGCGCTTCGCCGCGCGTCATCGAGAACGAGAGCTTGCCCTGCGTGCTCGCGATCGTGCCGCTGATCGTGTTGCCCGCCAGCGTGCCCTTGCACGTGAGCTTACCGATGGGGGGCATATTGGCTTGCAGCACGAGCTTGTTGTTCTCAAACGTCCCGGTGAACCGGACCGGGATCGGGACGATGGCGATGCGCAGCGTCGCGCGCACCGCGGTGCCGTTGAGCTTCATGTCGCAGCGGAATTCGGTTGGCTGCGGCAGGGGGCCGCCTTGGACCTTGCCGGTCCACTTGCCGGTGATGACATCCTTGAGCTTGGCGGGCTTGGGCGCCTTCTTCTTGGCCGCCGCCGTGCTGCTCTTTTTGGCGTCCTTCTTGGCGGGCGCGGCCTTCTTTGGCGGCGGGTTGATGTAGGCTTTCGCCTTCTTGATCAGCCCGAGAAGCTGTGCCTTGCCGGCCTTGCCGCCGGCACCCAGCGTCATGCGCAGGCCAGCCACCTTGCGGACGATGAAGCGCTTGTCGTCGCCCGCCGTCTTGACCGCACAGACCCGGCCGCCGACCAGACCGCTGTCGTCCGGCGTCACAAAGAGCGTGGTGATGCCTGCTTCGAGTGCTTGTCGAAACGCTGGGTCATCGGCGTCCAGCGACGCGGCCACGTCGATGTCGGTGGTGGCCGAGATGCGTGTCCCCGAGTCGGTGTGCAGGCCGAGCTTGGTCGCACCGGCGACGAATCCTGGTGCGAGCACGGATGCCGAGGCATCGAGCACTTCTGCACCGGATGGAACTTCGGCTCCAGGGCCAACATCGACGATCTTGCCGCCCTTGACGATCAGCAGCGCGTTGCGGAACTCGGTGCCGTCACCGGTAAGAATCCGCCCGGCCCGGACGGCGAACGTCGTTGCGTCACCCGCGTTGGCGTACACCTCGTCGCCATCGACGAACACGCGGTGCACCTGGCTACGCGCATCGAATGGCGCGCCCGTGAGCACGATGAAGTCGGCGTCCTTGCCGGTCTCGATCGAGCCGACGCGCGCCTCG
Source organism: uncultured Phycisphaerales bacterium (assembly GCA_964434515.1). Lineage (GTDB taxonomy): Bacteria > Planctomycetota > UBA1135 > UBA1135 > CAYSWE01. The sequence continues at coordinate 6,825 of CAYSWE010000244.1, forward strand.
GCGCCGATCGCGCGAGCCGCGTCGAGCGTGATCGCCGCGAGCGCCTTGCTGGCTGGCATGCCAAAGCGCGCCGCGAGCCCACCGAGCAGGCGCAGCTTGTCGAGATCCGCGTCCATCGATGGCACGATCGCAACCGAGACGCCGGCGCGCGCGAGCGCGCCGGCCATGCTCGGATTGGCGCGCCGCAGGACGTCGTCGCCAGCGATGAGGTCGCCGGCGTTGGCCTGCGCCGGACGCAATGGCAGCGCCACGATGCATGGGATGTGCGCGTTGGCGAGTCGCTCAGCGAGCGGGCCGACATCGGTCGGGCGGTCCAGCACAATCCGTGCACCGATGCCAGCGAGGAAGTCGAGCCCATACATCGTGTCGGCCGCGGTGGCTGCGGTGAGCCGCACCGGCAGCGTGCCGCCCGCAGCCTGGCGCAGTGGGGCGAGTGCATAGCGCATCGTCGATCGACCGAGGCCGCCGCGTTCCTTGGTTGCGTCGCTGGCTTCTCCGAAGGCGCGCTCGAGCACGGCAATCTGGC
>CAYSWE010000245.1:0-7350 GCA_964434515.1 uncultured Phycisphaerales bacterium
GGGCGCGCTTCGGTCGAAAACGGCACGACGTTGAACTCATCGGTGGGCTTGAGGCTGCGCAGGAAGAACTTGAGCGCGTTGCGTGCTTGCGTGATCTTTGGCCCCTGCATCGAGCCCGACGTGTCGAGCACGAACGTGATCGACTTGGCGATCTCCTTTTCGGCCTTCCAGTCGCGTTTTGGCGCGAGCATCATCAGGAAGTAACCTTCCCGGTCCTTCCTGCGGTAGGTGAGCAGGTTGAGGCCAAAGTCGCGATCGGAGAGCCCGTAGAACACGATCGGGTCGCGTTGCGGGCGCCCCTTGCACTCGAAGCTCGCCACGGCGCGGTGGTCGTCCTTGCGATGCACGTCGAAACCCGACATCGGCGAGTAGACGTTCTTGATCGCCTTGCTCGAGTCGATGTTTGCCACTAGCGAGAACGTCCCACCCTCGACCGCACGCGCCGGAAACTCGAATGCGTGCAGCCCACCGCTCTCCGGGAGCAGCATGCGGAAGCGGATGCGGACCTTCTGTGTTCCACGCGCAGGGATTGGGAAGACGCGCAAGCGCAGGGTGTCGCGGCCGACATACTCGAGCAGTGCCGGGTCACGCCTCCGGGCAACGATGGTCTCGTAGATGCGCCGTGCCTTGTTCTTGTCGAGCACCTCACCGGCCTGGAGTTTGCCGCCGACCGTGAGTTCGAGCTTGTCGGCCGTCGCTCCCTTGGGCAGCGGCAGGACCAGGATCTTCTCGCCATCGCGTCCGCCCCGGTTGCGCAGCACCATCGTGACGGTGGTGTCCGCTACCCCATCGACCATGTGCGTTCGCACCCGCGTCGCTTCGGTGACGACCATCGGGCGCGCGGGACGCGTGAAGCGATGCCTCGGCCGGGGCGGATCCACGACGACCTGTGCGTTCGTGGTTCGTCCGGGCGTGGCGATCATCGCCAGGCCGGCAGAAATGCATAGAAGTGTGTGTTGGGTCCGTCTCATGCTCGTCTCCGTCTTAGGGGCCGCGCAGACGTCCGTCAGCCTGCATGGTTCCCAGGATGCGAGTTGGCGGCTACCGGTCGGCGGTCCAGCCGAGCACGACGGCCGAGCGCGCCAGCGCTTTCCCGGTTGGGCCTCGGCTCTCGAGGAAGAACGCAAAGGGCGCCCTGCCACCGGCCAGCCGCGCCCACTCCTCGAGTCGCTCGCGCGCTTGCGCGGGCCAGCCGTCGCCGCGCAGCGGCACCGAGAGGTTGTCCGGGCCGGCTGCGAGAAACAGCTGGAGGATCGTGCCGGGGGCGGGCTCCGAGATGTCGAGGAGTGCGCCAAAGCCGCCGGGGCCAGGTGGGCCTAGGCGCGGCTGCCACGGCAAGGCTGGCAGTGGCGGGCCGAGGAGCGCGTCCACGTCGGGAGTCGCGACGCGCACTTCGCCGTGCGGTCCGCTGGGTTCGCTGATGTGATGCAGTCCACCGAGGGCGTGTGCGATCCAGAGCCCGGCTGCCGGTTCGCCGATCTTTGCGAACTGATGGACGGTGATGGCCTGCACGCGCTCGGAGGTGAGCGGAGGGTAGAGGGCATAGACGATTTCGCCCGGGTAGTAGGCCGGTGCGCCGCCCTCGCCATCGAGTTCGCTGAGGATGCAGAGCGCGTGTTTTGCCTGATCGCCGAGGGCGCCGGCCTGGCGAGCTTCGTCGACGAGCAGCGAGCACGCCGTGACACCCGCCTGGGCCCAGGCGACGCGGCGCATGAGACGGTGCCTGAGCCCGAGTCCAAAGGTGATCGCAAGCAAGAACGCGGCCCAGCGTGCATAGCGCACGGTCGCTGCAAGCAAGCCGATCGCAAGCGCCAGCGGTGCGTAGCTGTAGTAGGCGGTGCGGCTGCCTTCGAGGTCCGCGCCGAGGTCCAGAATCATCAAGCTGGGGAGGCGTGTCAGCAGCCAGAAGCCGAGCAGCAGCCCGAGCACCCGGCGATAGGCCCGGCTGCGAGGATCGCGAATGTAGAGCGGCGCGGCCAATCCCAGCACGACCGGGAATAGGCAGAGGGCCCGGAAGACGCTGCTCGCGGCTCCCGGCGGGATCCACGTGACGTCGCGGGGGACGAGTGCCTGGTAGAGCAGGTGCAGTGGACGCGCTGCCAGTGTTGCGAAACTGCCACCGAGGATCGCCGTGGCATGGCCGCCTGTGACGCTTCCGAGGCAAGCCCAGCGCAGCCCGAGATAGACGAGGCCCAGGACGGCGAACGGAGCGACGACACGGAGTCCTGCGCGTGGCATCATCGCCTTGCCGACTGCGTAGCGCATCCAGAGCGCGACCGCGGGGAACGCCAGCCAGCCAAGAGCGGATTCCATCGTCATGAGATTGAGCGCCGCAAGCGCACAGGGCAGCGCGTAGCGGCGAACCCCCCGATTGCGCTCATAGCCGCGCACGAACGTCCAGCCGGACAAGAGTCCGAGGAGCACGGTCAGTCCACAGCGCCCGACCGCCCAGGCGAGGTTCTCGTGCGCCAGCGGGGTCAGCGCAAAGAGGAGCGCCGCGGGTAGCGCGGCACGCTTCCCCGGAAGGATCCACCGAGCGAGGCGCCACAGGACCAGCGCCGAGAGCAGGTGAATGAGTGTGTTGATTGCCGCAGTCGCAGCGGGGTTGGCCCCGAACACCGCGAAGTCCAGCGCCAGGCTCGTCGAAACCATGGGGCGATAGAACGGAAGGTTTTGGTTTCCGCCCCATGGGCCGACGAAATCCGCGAGCACGGTCGACCAGTGGACCGTGAGCGCGTCGGTGCCGAGCGGCTCGGTGTACCAACGCAGGACGCGCAAGTCATCCGCGACAAAGTGCAAGCCCAGGAGGGGCCAGGCCACTGCAAGGACCGCGAGCACGATCCAAAGCGGCTCAGGAACACGCGTTAGCGCGCGTCCAAGCATGCTACCACTCGGGGCAGTCCTCCAACTGGAAGCCCATGGCCTCGATGACTTCGGCAGAGATTTCCTGCGGCTCGACCGAGAACTCTCTCAGGCACTCATCCGCGGATCCCTCGCGGAGCGAAAGCAAGGCCACGAGCAGGTGATCCGTGCTCATCTCACGTCCGCCGCCAAGTTTTTGGCGCGCCTTGCGACCGCGCTGGATCGCACTCCTGACGAGCTCGTGCAGGCCATCCTTGTCGCCGGGTTCGGACTCGCGCGGCAACTTCTTCAGGTGGTCCCGGAACATCTCGGGGTAGATGTTGATGTCATTGAAGATCCGGTTCCCGACGCTCAGGTGATCCAGCGTGAGCCCATAGATCAGATGTCCTGTCGTGCAGCAGGCATCTCCGTACTCTTTGGCGAGGGCCCTGGCGCTCTCCAACGCCGCCTTGGCGCGCTCGGTCATGTCTTTGATCATTCTTGGGCCGGGTATACGCCACGGACGCCGCGGATTCGAGCCAGTTTCGGTCCTCAGCTCCCGCGGATGTGCCGCAGCGCGATGTCGATCTCCTTCCGGAGGTTGGAATCCTTGGCGGTCTTCCTGAGTGTCTCGAGCGCGCCGACTGCCTCGGATGCCTTCGGTCCGATCAATCCCAACGTCCAGGCCGCATAGTAGCGGGCCCAGGAATCTGCGCCCTGCAGAGTCTCGATGAGTGCTGGCACGGCGTTCCCGCCAATCGAAGCGAGAATCCGCCCGGCGTCTTCACATGTCGGCTTGCGCCGCAGGGCGTCGATCAAGTGAGGGATCGCGGTGTTGGCCTCCGCCTGATCGAGCCTGACTCGCCGGAGACCCTGTAGAGCGGCGATGCGGGTCTCATTGAGGGGCGAGTCGAGTGCCGCGACGAGGATCTGCACCGCACCGTGCGCGCGGCCGAGCCGACCGATTGCTTGCAGTGCTGCGGCTGCGACTTTCTTGTCCTCGTCCAGCGCCAACGCACGGACTCTTGGTATCAGTCGCTCGACTTGGATGTGTGGACCTGGCACGGCGGATTGCCCGGGGGCTGGACTGGCCTTGGCGAACAGTCCCTCGAGCGCGGCGATCTTGAGCGCCGCATCGCTTCCTCCGAGTGCCTTCTCGAGTACCGGCATCGCGATTGCGCCGTACTGCACGAGCCGGCGCACGGCCTTTGCTCTCCGCTCCGGATCCGGCCCGGATGCCTCCGCCAGGAGGTTCACGGCGTTCTGAATCTCGAGGAGGGCTTCGCCAGCCAGCTTGCGCGATACCGGCATCGGTCGTTTCGTTACGGAGAGCCGCCGCAGGGACTTGAGGGCGCCCTTGCTCGCGGGTCCGTAACGCATCAAGACTCGCACGGCCAGGCTGACGATCGAATCGTCCTTGAGCTTCAGCGCTTTGGTGAACCAGTCGATGCAGCCCGATCCTTGCTTGGCGAGCGCGATGACGCTGTTTCGGCGGACGGCGGCGTCGGGGTCTTGCAGCCGATCACTCAAAGACTTGCAGGTTCCGTACGAGCAGTCGCCGATTTGCCCGAGTGCGATCGCCGCGGCGCGCCGGTTCCGGACCGCGGCCGCCATGCGACGAGCATGCCGCGCACGTTCGATCGCGTTGTGCAGTCCGCGAGGCAGTGGCTTTACGACCGTTGCCAGGATCCTGGTCAAGGCTGGCCGGGTCTTGATCGCCCGCAAACCGAGCCGACCAAGGCGTTGAATCGCCCACGTTCGAAGCTTCGCGTTGTCGAGTTCTTTCTTCAGGATCGGGACGACGTCGGCACCGATCTTGTCGAGCGCCCAGTAGACGCGGTCGCGAATGGCGACATCTTTGTCGCGCCGAGCCGCGTAGAGCCTGGCTCGCGCGCTGACATCGAACACCGTGGAACCGAGATGGCCGAGCGCTGAGACACACGCCAGGCGAACGTCCTTGCCGCGACTCATGGCCTTCAAGAGCGCCGGCACCGCCGCATGTGCGTCCGGGCCAACTCGCCCCAGGACGTCGGCAGCGCTCTTGGCCTCGACGTCGTTTCCGTACTTGAGGTCACGCAACCAGGAGCGCAGTGGCTTGCCCTCGACCACGCGGTCCTGGCCGGACTGGCCGATCGATGGGGTCCCGAGCAGGAGAAGCACCGACAGGATGCATGCGTGAGGTTGCGACATACCGCGCAAAGACTAACGCATCGGCCGCGATTCTAGTCACTAGACCCGCTTGTGGCGGCTCTCTTCGAGTTCCTGCATGCCACGTGCTAGCTCAGCAGGCGTGCGGTACTGGCCGTGCGAGGTTCGCCCGATGCTGATGTAGGCGACTGGTTTCGAGTTGGCGGGCAGCCCGCTGCGATCGAGCAAGACCGGATCGTGGGTCGGGTCTAGCGTCTGGACCACACGACTCGGCACGTAGCTGCGTTGTGCGGCCATGCGGAAGGCGCGGGCCGCTTCCGTGGATCGATCTCCAACGATGGTTACGACCATGGGTTCGTAGAGGAAGAGATCCACCGCCCGAGCATAGCCCGCCACGAAATAGCCATACTGCTTGTAGTCGTGCGTGAAGGCGAGCAGCGTATCCCGCGCTACGTCGCGGAACTCCTCACGTCGTGAGAGATACGAGAGTCGCGTCAGGGCCTCGGCCAGAACCGCGTTTTCCAGGATCGAGCGGTTGCGCCGCCGCAAGGCACCGCCGCCGCGCGTCGAGTGGGGCAGGTCGAAGAAACCGCCGCCCGGAGCGCGGTGCGTTTCGAGCAGATACTCGGCGAGCTGCTCGGCGGGCAACAGGAGATCCGCATCTCCGCTGAACTGAGACGCGATGACGAGCGCCTGAAGCACATACGCCTGATCGGAAAGGATTCCGGGCAGATGGTAGGTTCCATCCCAGTAGTGGTACATACCGACGCCCTCGGAGTAGAGGTTGTCGAGCAGGAACCGGAGGGCGCGAAGCGCGGTGTCGCGAAGGTCACCCCTCTCCAAGATGACCGAGGCTCGGAGCAGCGATGTGATCGTCATCGCGTTCCAGTTGGTGTAGATGGTTCGGTCGATGCGCGGCGGCTCACGTCGGGCACGGCCTTCCGCGTCGAGGGCGTAGTACTCCGGATCGTCGCCCTGGCTGCCCCAGAAGCAGCCGGTCTCTGGGTCGCGCATGGAGTCGTTCAGCCAGCGAATGATGCCCTCTGCAGCATCGCGGTAGGCGGGCTTCTCGAACATCTGCCAGGCTTCGAGGAAGCAGCGCAGGCGCATGGCGTTGTTGTCGAGCACCTTTTCGTAGTGCGGAACACGCCAGTCACGCGTGGTGGAGAAGCGAAAGAAGCCGCCCTCGATCGGGTCGTGGATGCCACCGGCAGCCATGTGGTCGAGCGTCTTGACGACGACATCCTTGAGTCGCGCGTCACCAGTTTTCGCGAACTGGACCATCGCGAAGTCGATGCTCTCCGGGTGAGCGAACTTCTGACCTTCGCCCCAGCCGCCATAGCGTTGGTCGAACTTATCGAGCATCGATTGGATCACGTCGTCGACAAGACGGCGTGTGAGTCCGTCGGCGTCGCGGGGGGAGTCCGCGTCCGCGGACCACTCCACGTCCGTGCTTGGGTCCGCTTCGTCGCCGTGCTCGCTGTAGTAGGCCCGGACCCGACCTGCAAGTTCGAGGAACTCCGGCGCCGTGCGGAAGGTCGCGCCGGCGATGAGATTCCGCGATGGCGTCAAGAACGCGATCGACGGCCAGCCGCCCATGTTGTAGCGGCTATCGATGTCGGGCCTGCGGTCGGCGTCGACTTGGATGGGGACGAAGTGCTCCGCGATCTCGGCCGTGACCCGCGGGTCGGCGAACGTGGTCTTTTCCATCTCGCTGCAGAAGCGACACCAGGGTGCGCGGAGGAACAGCAGGATGAGTCGGTCGTCAGCGCCGACGTCCTCGAGTGATTCGGTGTCCCATTCCTTCCATCGCATGGTCGCAGATTCTCCCGTCCGATCGACACGTGTTCGAGTGCAACCGTAGCGGAATTCCTACTCGGCTGCGCTCTCTGCTCGTGTCTCGGGGACGAACTCGCTCGTGCGATCCTCCGCATCCGCCCAGAGTTCTTCGAGGTTGTAGAACTCCCGTGCCTCCTCCTGGAACACGTGGACCACGACCTCGTCATAGTCCAGAAGCACCCACCATCCGGCCTGGTAGCCCTCGATGCGGGCCTTGGGGACGCCACCGTGCTTCATGTCGACGTCGATCGCCGAGCAGATTGCCTGCGCCTGGCGTCGATTCTGCGCACTGATGAGGACGAAGTAGTCCGTGATCGAGAACCCAGACAGTACGTCGAGAACGCGGATCGACTCGCCCTTTTTGTCGATAGCGATGTCGACGACGCGTCGGATGAAGTCCTTGGTTTGCACGGTGCGCGGATCAGAAGTGTCGATCAGAAGAAGATTGGCAAGAAGACGACCGCCACGATGCTCATCAACTTGATCAGAATATTCAGCGACGGTCCGGATGTGTCCTTGAAG
>CAYSWE010000246.1:0-7347 GCA_964434515.1 uncultured Phycisphaerales bacterium
GCGACGCCCGATGACTCCCGGATCAGGCCGCAATCGTCTGAATCACACCACTAGAGTTCGCCCAAGATTCCCAAGTCTGGGCGTGGGACGCGCTGTTCGCGCGCGACGAGTTCAAGCAGCGTTCGAAAGGCTGCGGCGAAGCTCATGGAGCCTGTCAGCTCACGGACCGTCTGGGCCGCCCGCATCGGCGAGCCGAGCACCGGCCGCACGAGAGCTTCGGAGCTCGCGCGCAATCGGCGCCCCGCTGCAGCTTCGCGTGTCAGAAGGCGTCGCAGTTCGGTTGCCAGTGCGCCCGCCCGGTGCAACTCACCGCCCAGGCCCGGCGAGGTCAAGTGTGCAGCGTGGCCCATCTCCGTCGCGGACAGTTGGCGCAGGGTCGCGCCGGCGCCGCTGAGCCTCCGCAACCCGGGGAGCGGCCCTCCTGCGCAGCCGCCGCCCATGGCCAGGCCAAGCAGCACGCAGGCGAGTGAGAAGCGATGCGAGTCGAGCATACGACTAGCATACCCCGATTGGCGCACCGCACACACCGTGCGGTTGCCCGATGGAAAGCCGCTCGCCGCGGGATTCGTCCATGGGTGAGTTGCGACCGGGGATCGCGCGGCGCAGACTGGGAGAATGAGGTACGACGACACCGAGTTTCAGTTCGTACGCACGACGGACCTTCGGCGCGGCCGGCGCCGGCTCGCAATCCTATCCGCTGCGATTGCCTGTCTGGTCTTTGGTGCGACTGTCGCCCTGCTCGTTCCATACAGGAATGGAGCGGGAAAGACCGATATGCCGTCGCCCGCTGTCCGCGAGACGGCGGTGGATCTGGCATTGTCGTTGCGCGACCGTTCCGCCGCACCGGCCGAGCGGGCGGAGTTGCGGTCCCTGGTCAAGATCGCTCTAAAGTCTCCGTCTGCGGCGGCCCGGCAATGGGCTCCAGTCCTGCTCCCGGCGCTCGGCCGCGCCAGAATGGACGCAGAATGCGAGGCGCTGCTCGCGCACCTCGATCCGCAATCGGGGGCGGCTTACGCGCGCCGACGGGCGGCAGCCGCTGTACGCGAGACGGAGGATGAAGTCGCGGCGTTCGTACGCCAATGTCGATCTCAGGAGGCCTTAGTGCCGATCCGGCAAGGAGTTTGCCGAAGAGTTATGCGCGAGCGGCTGGGAGCCATACATCAATCGGCAGCCCGGCGCCGGGAGGACGATCCGCCCCGCTATGTCGGTCCACCGTTGCTCTTGGTTTCGCCGTGATTGCGCCCTGAGGGGCTTGTTGGCTCACGGGCGGATCGATAGACTCGGCGGCATCGGACCGTGCGCCGCGCCTCGGTAGCGATGGGCTCACGGACGGTCCCTCCTCTCGACAAAGAAGGTAGCAATGACATTCGCATTCCGTCGTCATTCTTGGTCGCTCATGGCCGTCACCTCGGTCGTCGCCATCCTCGCTTCCAGCTTGGACGCGCAGAAGGCCCGGCAGAGCATCGTCGTTCCAGCCGCGGCAGCCCGGGTGGATGGGGCGGCCGGCGAGATCTTTTTGCTCGCTGGGTTCGAACGCCGCGTGCAGTTGATCGTCGATCGGGCACAGCTGTCTGCACTCCGCGGCAGTGTGATCCGCCGCATCGCAATCCGCCGAGACGCTGCGACCGATGCCAAGCTGCCGAAGGGCGTCCGTGGTGGCTGGATCGACCTGACCGTTCGAGCTTCGTGGACCAAGGCAACGCCGGATCAGCCGTCCCGGGAGTTCACCCGCAACCACGGGCGCGCGCCGACGACTGTGTATCGTGGCGCCTACCATGTACCGGATGCAACGCGGCTTGGTTCGGGGCGGCAGGTTGCTTCGTTTGCGAAGAACGAGTCGGCGCACATCGTGCTGCAGACACCGCTACCCTGGGCATCGAGCGGAAACCTGTGCCTCGAGTTTGTTGCGCGGCCGGATGCGACGCGTCCGGCGCCGGGCCCGTGGTTTGCGGATGTCGTCGTCGCGGCCGCGACACCGCGGACATTCTTTGGGCATTCGTGCTGGCGCAAGAAGACCATTCGATCCAATTTCCTGAACGAAGACGCGGCGATCGGCGGGCGACTGGTCTCCTGGGCCTTAGGCCCGGAGACGCCGCTTGCTCTGTTCGTTTTGGGAGCGAGCCGCACGAGCTGGGGGCCAATCCCGCTGCCGATGGACTTGACCAGCATCGGTGCTCCGGGATGCATGCTCTATGTTTCCCAGGACATCCTCATTGCGCAGCAGACGGTGCGTCGTCGACCTCGACCGTATGGGACCGGGCGCGTCGAGTTGCAGCTTCCATTCCTCCGTGGGCTCGCCGGCTCTCGGCTGTTCACACAGTGGATTTTCCTGCATCGCAACGCAAACAAGGCCGGGTTGAGCGTCACGAACGGAGCGTCGGTTGTCGTCGGCGGAGCTCCGGGACTCCGGAGCGCAATGATTACTGCGGACCGAGCGTCGGCACGAGAAGGCTCCGCCTCCGTCGGCGCGTCGCTCGTCATGCTGCTAGGCAACCGATAGTCGAGTCCATTGGAGGCGAACCGATGTCTGTAACTCACCTTGCGTGGATTCTCAGTAGTGTTCTCGTTCTCCTGCCGGCCCCTGCGCGTCCAGCCGGCGGGTCTGCCTTCCTCGTGAACCCTGACCCCCCGAGCGCCGGGCAAGACGTCAGCGTGACGTTCGGAGGCCAGGGCAGCGAAGTGCTGTACCAGATTGGTGACGGCGAGCTTCGCGTCGGCAAGCTGGACAAGAACAAGAGCTTCAAGATTCCAAAGAAGCTCCTGAAGAGCGGCCAGCCATTGTACCTCATCGAAGTCTTCGGCGACGGTTCCCGGGACGTCTGCGTCTTCATCGAGCCTTCGAGTTAGCTGCGCGGCTGAATCGGCAATATCCGCGTGGCAACCGGCGCGCGGTAAGACGCACCGACGCAGTCCGGTGATGGGCGAAGGGGAGCTGGGAGCGAGCAAGAGTCTGCGATGCCACGGAAGAAGCTCCACGTCGGGTTGGGGGGCGGTTTTCGAGAGGAAAACGCGTCGCGATGCACCCCCGCACTAGTTCCGCCGTCGATTTCCGTGGTCCAGTAACAAGCGCCGAGCTGGACCACGGATATTGAGGGCATCTGCTCGCATCGGCGCATCAAGGATCCTCACGAAGTTGTCCATCGGTGACGGTCCATTCGAGCACTCTGTGTTCGAGCTGGCTGAATCGACGTAAGAGTTCTGCCAGCCTATCCAGGTCCGCCGGCTCGGCCTCGATTGAGAACTCGAGGATCTCTCGACCGGGAGGGTCTTGGTTGTTGTTGAAGCGCAGCTCGACGGCACATCTTCCGGTTGGCGCGACCTGGAAGACGCGGAAGCGGTAGTAGAACGCGAATCGGTGTTCGGGTTGCTCCGATCCGAGTTCCCACTGAATCGCCTCGTTCCGCCCGCTGGGGAATCCCCGAAGGTCCTTTGCGACCTCGACGAGGTCTTTAGCGTTCGCGTAGATCTCCAGTTCACCTTGCTGACGCCCGTTCGACGCTTCGACGACCAGGTTGAGGTGGTATGGCTCCTCATACGGATGCCGGGTGATGCGGATGAAGGGGCTTCGGGCTGCATGCATGACGCCGTTCTCGAGTGACTTGGATTCAGGCAGGTTTGCTGCGAGGATCTGCTAGATCTGGTTTCTCCTTAGTTGCTCTTCCAGGTTCTTCGAGTCGCCTAGAACCCATATGTCTGTGATTAGACTCTCTTTGAACGTGAACAACGCACAGCCACTCCAGGTTAATCGCTGTTGAGTTGCGGGATAGCCCATGAGGTTGTCCCTGTGTATGCCGGTGAAGGTCATCTTTGCGAAGGCCTTCTCTCCCTCCGATACAAGGTCTTCGATCATGCACTTGTAATCACCAAGAGCCCTGTGGACCATGTCGACGTATTCTGCGAAGCCTGCGTGTCCTTGCTTGAGTTCCGAACCTGTGCTTTGTTCACGTTCTCCTCCTAGAAGTCTAACGGTGCGGAGCAATTCGGGGGCGTGAGCTAATCTGTGCGGCCTCGATCAGCGCGGCGCTCACTCTCGGCGCAGGGCCTGGACCGGATCGAGGCGGGCGGCGAGCCAGGACGGGATCAGGCTGAACAGCAGGGTTAGGACGATGGCGCCGAGCATGACTTGGGCCATCCACAAGGGCTCGAGCGCGTACGGGACTTCGGATAGGCCGTAGATGCTGCGCGGGAACAGTGTCACATCGAACGTGTGGGAAATCCAATCGTTGATGTGGTTGAGCTGATGACACGTGAGGATCGCCAGCCCGACGCCGATGATGGATCCGGCAACGGAGATTGCCAGACCACAGAGCACGAAGATGGAAAGGATACCTCGGCGAGTTCCGCCGAGGGAGGCGATGACGCCGATGTCCCGTGTCTTCTCGCCGACCATCATCATTAGGGTGGCAAAGATCAGGAAGCAGGATACGAACGGCAGAACGAAGAGCACGAGCTTCATCATGCCTCGCTGATGATCGACGTTCTCGAGGAAGCGCGTGAACTTGGGGCGTTGTTGCCAGGTGAAGACGCGGCCGCGTAGGTCGTTCGCGGCCAAACGTTCACGGAGTCTCTCCTGGACGTCCGCAAGATCGGCATGTGGATCGACGACGATGGCGATCTCGGTAAAGACATCCGGCGCCTCTTTGTGTGATGGCGGGAAGAGTCTTCGCATTACGTCGATGTCCACGAAGGCGGTCGCATTCTCGAACTCGAAGTAGCGCGACTTGAACGCGCCGCAGACGTAGAACTTCTGCACGACGGGCGCAACGCCGGGTGTGGCGACGGCGCCTTCGGGTCTTGCCGAAGTGAGCGTCACTGTGTCGCCGCGCTTGAGTCCCCATTCGTCTCGCCCAGCACGCGCATAGCCCAAGATGATCCCGGGCAGTGTCTTGTCTGTGCTGGGAGTCGGGTCGACTGCGAACGGATGGTCCACATCGGGGACGCGCAGCTTGCTCTCGGTGACGTTGCGAAGCTCCGTTTTCCAACTGCGAATCGCTGCCTCGCGATTGTTGTTGATGCCGGCAATCTGAAAGAAGTTCGACACGAGTTTGCCGGCCGTCGTTGCCGGATCGATCTCGCCGGGTGCGCGGTGACGACGGTGCTCCGGGTCGATCAGGCCGTACCAGGCCTGTCGAGGTGCGGTCGCAAGGACTCCGTCGGTCCCCTCGATGATCGGAACGACGACTGCGAGAGAGTTGTGTTCCTTGGGGAACAGATACGATAGGTCGGCCGCTGTGCCGCGGATGTGGTCGACCATGACGTCGATGTAGCCCGTGAAGATGCTAACGACAACAATCAAGGCCCATACCGAGACTGCGATCCCCAGCGTGCCGATCAGGTTGATGGGGCGGCTCAGCAGGTACTTGGATGCTAGTAGGTATTTGTACACGCGGTCACTCGGCGCCAGCGATGCTGCGTCGCGCGACTGCACCGTCGCGCAGACGGATCGTTCGGTCGGCTCGGGCCGCGACCTGTTCGTTGTGCGTGACTAGCAGGAACGCGATGCCACGCCGTTCGTTGATGTCCCAGATCAAGTCCAGGATCTCGGTCGCCGTCGCGGAGTCGAGATTCCCGGTCGGCTCATCGGCGAGAATCACCCTGGGCTCGGCAATCAACGCGCGGGCGATGGCGACCCGCTGACGTTCGCCACCAGACAGCTGAGATGGCCGATGTCTAAGTCGGTCGCCGAGGCCCATCTGAGCAAGCAGATCGGCACCGCGCTCCTTGATGGCGCGGCGCTTGCCTAGCCAGCCAAGCAGGGATTGGGTCATCATCGAGCCCAGGCATACGTTCTGTAGGGCGCTCAGTTCTGGGATCAGGTGATAGAACTGAAAGACGAAGCCGACATGCTCGTGCCGGAGCTTGGCTTGCTCCGGAGTCGGTAGCGACGTGACGTCTTTTCCATCGTAGAAGATCTGTCCCGACGTCGGCGGATCGAGCAAGCCGAGCACGTGTAAGAGCGTCGACTTGCCGGCGCCGGACGCGCCGATGAGCGCGACGATTTCGCCATGCACGATCCGAAGGTCGACGCCGCGGAGCACGGGGATTTCCCTTCGGCCGATGTGATAGTCCTTGCGGACATCTACGGCGCGCAGCGCTTCGTGGTGGTTCCGGGATGGTTCGCTGTTCGTTGCTGGCATGTTCCTGCGGCCGAGGCCGTCATTCGTAGCGGAGAGCCTGAACCGGATCCAGGCGTGCCGCCCGCAGCGCGGGCAGCAGGCTGAATAAGATCGCGCAGATCACCGCGCCAATCGCGACCTGGACGAACCAGGCCGGGTCGAGTACGTAGGGAATCTCTCGAGCTCCATAGAGCCTCGACGGAAAGAACTGCACACCGAACGTGGCGAACAGCCACGCGTTGAAGCTGTTCAGCCCGAGCACTGAAAGCCAACCGGCGACGAGGCCGAAGCCAGTGCCAAGGATTGCGATCACGCTCCCGCTGACCAGGAAGATCGCCAGCACGCCGCGGCGTGTGCCACCAAGTGCCGCGATCACGCCGATGTCGCGCGTCTTTTTGGTGACCATCATTGAGACGGTCGCAAAAATCAGGAAGCTGGCCACGACCATGACGACAAAGAGCACGACCTTCATCACGCCACGCTCGTGGTCGACGGCGTCGAGGAAGCGCTTCTGGCGCTGCTCCCACGTCACCACAGCGCCGGGGATCTGAGCTGCGCGGAGGCGGTCGTTCAGGCGCCTCGCGACCGCGCCCATCTGGCTCTCGTCATGCAGCGCGATCGAGATCTCCGTGAATACGTCGAGGCTATCAGGATCGTCCTTGTCGTGGCCAAACACGCCGCGCAGCTCGTCGATGTCGACAAACGCGTCGGTGCCTTCGACTTCGTGAAAGCGGCCCGCAAAGTAGGCCCCAGCCATCACAAAGTCGCGCTTGACGGACTTGATCTTGCCGTCGCGGCTCCAGGCAGACGCCAGTGTCATGTCGTGGCCGACGGCGATCGATCCATCCGTGCCGGCGCGCGCGATCGTCCTCGTCCGACCGATCAAGATCCCCGGCGGCGGGTGTCCGAACTCACCCAGCTTGCGCTTTGGGTATCGCTTGGGATCGATGTCGAACGGATGTTTCGGATCACTGACCCGGTGTCGCCGGTCGCCCACGGCGTCGAGCCACTCGGCAATCGGCGACACGCTGCATTCCTTGGCGTAGTCAATCCCGATGACTCGGTAGTAGTTTGTGCCTCGCGTATCGCGGTTGTCCACGCGCACGTAGTTGTCGCGCCGGTGTTGGAACTCCGGATAGATCAGGCCATGCCATACGATGCGCGGCGCTACGGCTTGCACGTCTGGGTCGGCTAGGAGGATCTTCTCCACGGCGGCATACGAGGTCTGTAG
>CAYSWE010000247.1:0-7315 GCA_964434515.1 uncultured Phycisphaerales bacterium
CGCACAGCCGTCGGGTTCGGGGCGGAACGGACCGTACGTCACACCGGACAGCGTCCAGCGGCGATCCCCAAGGCGAAAGAACTTGCCCGCCACGCGCGGCCGCTCCTGGCGCAACGTCATCGCGGCTTGGAGTGTCATCGTGGCCTGGAGTCGCGGGGACGCACGGCTGACCGGCTGAAATTCTGCTGCTTGGGACCGGGTCGCCATGTCTCGTAGGATCTGCAAAGAAAAGCGATTGTCGAACCAGGGCCGGTGGGGCCACCGAAACGCACAAAATCGCCACAATCCGCCAACCCCGACGGCGCATCTCGCAGCAAGGAGCCACGATGAACCTGTCGTTCCCACCGCCGAACCGCGGCCTTCTCGTCGTTTGGGGCGTGCTGGCCTCCTACCCATTTGGTGGCATCACGTGGCAGGTTCTGCATCATCTCGTGGGGTTACGGCGGCTGGGTTACGACGTGTGGTACGTCGAGGACTCGGACAACGACGACGTCTACGACGTCGAGACTTGGTGGCGGACGCACGATTACGAGCGCAATGTGGCATTCTTGGCGCGGCAGATGGACGCCATCGGCCTAGGAGATCGATGGATCTTCCGGCCGCCCCTGTCGAAGGCGGCGTGTTTCGGCGCGCGTGACCTGAACGGTCTGGCGCAACTCTACCGCGATGCGGACGCGGTGCTGCACATTTCCGGCTACAACCAGGTCCGACCCGAGCACGCGTCTATCCGCTGTCTCGTGTATCTTGAAACCGACCCCTTCGAAGTGCAGGTCGGCGTAGCCAGCGGCAAGGAGTGGGACATCCGCCGCTGCGCGGCGCACGACGCGCTCTTTACGTATGCGGAGAACATCGGACAGCATGACTGTGCGATCCCCACCGAGCGCTTCCACTGGCAGACCACGCGCCCGCCGGTCGTCGTCGACTGGTGGGAGACCTTGGCGCCGCCCGAGGACCCGCGCTTTACCACAGTGCTCAACTGGGACACCAGCGGCCACGAGCTCGAGTGGCGCGGCCAACGCTACCGCTGGCGCAAGGACCACCAGTTTGAGCGACTCGCCGGCCTACCGAGCCGAGTCACGACGCCACTGGAGCTTGCCATCGCGCACATCGGCGACGGCGACGCCGATGCCCTGCGCGCCGTCGGCTGGCGGATCACCTCTGCGAAGGCGCTCGCCGCACCCGACGTCTATCGCGACTACATCCGAAGCTCGTGCGGCGAGTTCTCGGTAGCCAAGGACTACTACACGCTGCCACGCACCGGCTGGTTCAGCGATCGCAGCGTCTGCTACTTGGCTGCGGGGCGCCCCGTGGTCCTACAGAGCACCGGCTTCGAAAAGTTCGTCCCGACGGGTCTTGGCCTCTTCGCCTTCACCAACCTCGACGAAGCAGCCGCGGCCCTCGAAGCCATCACTGCCGACTACGCCACCCACTCCGCCGCCGCCCAAGACATCGCCCGCGAGCACTTCGCCGCCGAGAAGGTGCTGGCCAAACTCCTGGCGCGGCTGAACTAGAGAAACGGTTCGCGTTTTCGGGCGAGGGATCATCGAGCGCTGGCAGTCGTCGCTTCCGTCGCTCTACCCCACCGTCACGACGATGGCTGGCGAAAACGTCGGCAGCGGGCCCGCGCGCCAGTTGGCCATGATGAGGGCCTGGAACGCGAACCGGGTCCCACGACCGACCACGGGGATCCGAAACGACAGGACCCGCTTGCCGCCGGGGCAGGCGCGGATCGTGTCCTGCTGACTCAACGCGCCCCCACCCAGCACCAGAATGGGAGGCGCAACGATCAGCCGGTTCTTCAGCCCAGGAAGCCCCACACACAAGTTGGCTTGAGGTGCGGCCAGCAGCCAGAAGAGCGCATTGCGCGGCCCGCGGAACTCGAGCGAGACCAACTCGTTGGTGGTAGCCGTCGCGCGAAACACCTGACAAGTGAACCCGCGACACAGCGACCCAGCAAACCCGGCCCGCGTCGACAAACGCATCCCCATATCGCCGGGACGAATCTGCGCCATCGCCGGCGCGCTCAAGAAAACCACAAGACACGCAACAAGCTGAATCCTACGCATCGCGATAGTGTAGCACCTTGCTTCAGTTCGCGCAGATGCGCAGCGCGGCGACGTTGCTCACGAAGTCGATCTTGCCGCCAGGTCCGAACAAGACGTATGCATGCGACAGGACTCTGTCATCCAGCTGGAACGAGACGCGTGAGCCGATGCGCACCGGGTTGGTCTGTGCTCGGCCGCGGGCATCGAGCACGCCGGCTTGCGGCGAGATAAAGGCGTTCGGAGACCCGAACAGGAAGCGCATGTAGCTGTCCACGTTGAGTGGAAGATGCATGCCTCCGCCGAGGTCCAGGCCTGGAGCCTGGCCGCTGAGCGACCCCAGGATCAGATAGGCCTGACCGGCGTGCTTGGCGCCCGCATCCAACTCGAAGCGGCCGACCCGCCGTGGGCAGAGCAGGTGCTGGGTGTGGTGCATCGCAAGCTTCTTGGTCGACACGACACGGCTCAGTCCGCGGCCGCCGACTGTGAAATCGTCCACTCCATCGCCGTTGACATCGCCAATGTAAGCCCCGTCTTGCCCAAACCGCTCGCTCGTGATTCGCGTCATCTTCCACAGCAACTTGGCGTCCTTCCCCGAGAGGATGTAGGCCTCACCCTGGCCCTCGGTGTATCGATACGGTGCATACGGAGCACCAACGAGGATCTCCAAAATGCCGTCACCGTTCATGTCGTTGAGCAGCGCAAGCGCCCCCCATCCAAAGTAATCACTGCGACTCCCTTGGATGTGCTGCAGTACCAGGCCCGTCTTGCCAGACAGAACCTCGACGTAGGCAGCCCGAGGCGCGCTCACCAGCAGATCCGGGACCTTGTCACCATCGAAATCCCGCGCCCGAACCATGACGCTGAATCCACTGTTTGGGCCACGGTCGATCACACGCAGAAGCTTGTTCTTTCGGATCGAAAAAATCCCGACACGACCGAGTCGCGAGTTGCTGACCGCGACTTCGGGCACGCCATCCCCATCCACGTCGCCAGCATCCGTTACGCAACCCCAGGAACTATCGTGACGCCAGATCTCACGGCCCGTCTTACCGCTCAAGACACCGATCCGATCCGGCACGCCAGTGGTCCAGCCAGAAATAAGCGAACCCAGATCAAGAACCCCATCCCGGTCGATGTCCCCGAGCACGGCGGCGGCGCTCAGTCGCTCCCCCGGCTGCGATCGTCGTACCCAGAGCACGCTCTTGCCGTCCTTACCAGAGAAACAACGCCAGCCAATGCCTCGCTCCCACTGCACGAAATCGATCGCACCATCGCCATTCGCATCATCCAGTGGAGAAAGCCCCCTGCGCGGGAGTCTCCGAAGAACAGATCCATCGCAGCCAGAGAGGATCACATCGGTGCTTCCACCCGGCACGAAGATGTCATCGCAGCCATCTCCGTTGAAGTCCATCGGCACAGGGTCTCCCTCCACGTAACCGTCAAAGTGCCACATCGCAGTCTGCGCCCGCGCCGCAGATACAATAAGCAACGTTAGGGCGGCAGCAGAAGCCAGCGCCAGCATTGGCCTCCGGCACGAGACAGTCTCGGTGAGTTTCATAGCCTTCTCCGTCATTTGATCCTAGCCCCTCAGCGTCGAGTGCCCCCCATCCAGCCCGATGGCGGGCGTCGTGTTGTCCCGGCAACTCAGTTCGCGCAGATGCGCAGCGCGGCGACGTTGCTCACGAAGTCGATCTTGCCGCCAGGTCCGAACAAGACGTATGCATGCGACAGGACTCTGTCATCCAGCTGGAACGAGACGCGTGAGCCGATGCGCACCGGGTTGGTCTGTGCTCGGCCGCGGGCATCGAGCACGCCGGCTTGCGGCGAGATAAAGGCGTTCGGAGACCCGAACAGGAAGCGCATGTAGCTGTCCACGTTGAGTGGAAGATGCATGCCTCCGCCGAGGTCCAGGCCTGGAGCCTGGCCGCTGAGCGACCCCAGGATCAGATAGGCCTGACCGGCGTGCTTGGCGCCCGCATCCAACTCGAAGCGGCCGACCCGCCGTGGGCAGAGCAGGTGCTGGGTGTGGTGCATCGCAAGCTTCTTGGTCGACACGACACGGCTCAGTCCGCGGCCGCCGACTGTGAAATCGTCCACTCCATCGCCGTTGACATCGCCAATGTAAGCCCCGTCTTGCCCAAACCGCTCGCTCGTGATTCGCGTCATCTTCCACAGCAACTTGGCGTCCTTCCCCGAGAGGATGTAGGCCTCACCCTGGCCCTCGGTGTATCGATACGGTGCATACGGAGCACCAACGAGGATCTCCAAAATGCCGTCACCGTTCATGTCGTTGAGCAGCGCAAGCGCCCCCCATCCAAAGTAATCACTGCGACTCCCTTGGATGTGCTGCAGTACCAGGCCCGTCTTGCCAGACAGAACCTCGACGTAGGCAGCCCGAGGCGCGCTCACCAGCAGATCCGGGACCTTGTCACCATCGAAATCCCGCGCCCGAACCATGACGCTGAATCCACTGTTTGGGCCACGGTCGATCACACGCAGAAGCTTGTTCTTTCGGATCGAAAAAATCCCGACACGACCGAGTCGCGAGTTGCTGACCGCGACTTCGGGCACGCCATCCCCATCCACGTCGCCAGCATCCGTTACGCAACCCCAGGAACTATCGTGACGCCAGATCTCACGGCCCGTCTTACCGCTCAAGACACCGATCCGATCCGGCACGCCAGTGGTCCAGCCAGAAATAAGCGAACCCAGATCAAGAACCCCATCCCGGTCGATGTCCCCGAGCACGGCGGCGGCGCTCAGTCGCTCCCCCGGCTGCGATCGTCGTACCCAGAGCACGCTCTTGCCGTCCTTACCAGAGAAACAACGCCAGCCAATGCCTCGCTCCCACTGCACGAAATCGATCGCACCATCGCCATTCGCATCATCCAGTGGAGAAAGCCCCCTGCGCGGGAGTCTCCGAAGAACAGATCCATCGCAGCCAGAGAGGATCACATCGGTGCTTCCACCCGGCACGAAGATGTCATCGCAGCCATCTCCGTTGAAGTCCATCGGCACAGGGTCTCCCTCCACGTAACCGTCAAAGTGCCACATCGCAGTCTGCGCCCGCGCCGCAGATACAATAAGCAACGTTAGGGCGGCAGCAGAAGCCAGCGCCAGCATTGGCCTCCGGCACGAGACAGTCTCGGTGAGTTTCATAGCCTTCTCCATCCTTCTCAGTGCACCCGCAGGCGCGGCCATTGGTCGCTGATGTAGCAGTTGAACCCGTCGTCCGTCACGCGGTAATAGACATTCACCGTGTAGTGCCCCCAACCCATCCAGCCGGACGGCGGACTGAACGTTCCCTCCAATACCGACGACGATGTCACAGACAGTGGAACTGTCGGCAGCACAACACCCGTCACGTTGTGCTGGATGGTCGCGAAGCCATCCTTGAGGAAGAACCCCGCCGGAACGAACCCTGGATAGCACGTGATCTGCTGTTGCCCGGTCGCATCCGAGCGTTCTCCAGCCGGAATCGTGTTGCGAGGCAGCTCGACCTTGGCGATCGTCGGCGTGTTGGTCTGGTCCTGACCGCCTTGAGAGAGGGGCAATGCGAACGCTGGGTTCTGCTGCCCCTGACCACCGGCGACCGTCATGTAGGGCCAGATCGGGCTCGTACGCAAAGCGCTGTCGAGGGCGACCATGCGATAAAAGTAGCTGCCCGCAGGTGTCGTGCTTGGCACCGTTGTGGTCCCCTCCCAGAGATCTGTCTGACCGACGCGCGTCAGACAGGTCACGAGGATCGACCCGGTTTGGTCATAGACCTTGACCGCAATCACGTCGTTGATTCCGTCGGCATCCTGGACCCAGGCGCGGATCTTCACGACCGTCGTCTGCCCGGCCTTGAGGTAGCCATTGGTCGCCTGGACGTCGAACCCTCCGGCTACGATGTAGGGGGCCTTGTCCGGACCGCCGGGAGCGCTTGGGTTGTCGTGCACCTTGAGCCAGAACACCTCCATATGAGGCTGCGAAGTCGCGTCGACGACCTCGATCTCCAGTCGACGATCGCAAACCTCGGTCGGCGTCCCGGAGAGGAAGAGGGCCCGGCCAAACGGCCCCGTGAGTTGCTGCGCACTGAGCCCCGAAGGTAGCATCGCCGGATTCTTGATCGTGATGCTCTGGTACGGAGGAACACCGCCCTCGGCCAAAACTGCACAGCCGCGCAGTGCCTGCTGTCCCACGGCGTCGAGCGCCTTGTCCTGTGGTTCGCCGTACGGCGTATTGGCAGTCCCTTCCAACAAACGCCGCGTGCGAAAGCGCAGACCATCGAACTCCTCGAAGCGGATCGGCGCTGCCAGCGTGCCGACACGACGACGACGATACTCGTCGTAGGCCCATGGGCTCGCCTCGTTCCGCGTCACGCCAACGCTGAGATCCCGGACCATGCAGACCTCACCATACGCGAACCCTGTTCCATACAAACGCAGAAAGGCGAGTTCCTCGCGACTGTCGCCTATGAGGTCCGCCGGAATGAGCGTGTCGAGCGGCGACATGATCTCGTTCGCTTGCTGCTGCCGCGACCAAAGCAGCGTCGTCGCATAGTCGGGCAGGTTGGTGCCACCCGCGGTCGCGTGCCACGAAAAGATCGTCAGGATCGGCGGCGGTGCTTGGGACTCATTGGGGTTCGAGCCGTTCACGCCCTCGTCGTTCCAGATGCTCACGACCTCGATCGTATCGCGTGTCGTATACGCATCGATCGCTTGTGTCGCCCAGATCGATGGTCCGACGATCCCGGGGACGGGGTTGGCCTTCGTATTCTGCCCCCAGCCAAGCGCAGGCACGTGCGGCTCGGACCCGAAGACGTAGTGAGTGTTCGATCGTAGCTTGTCGTTGACCTTCAACTCGGCTTTGCACGCATTGATGAGCTCGAGCCCGGGCCGGTCGGCGATGATGTTGATCGGCAAGAAGACCTGACAGTCCGGGTTGGGCTTGTCTTTCCCCGTTAGCGAGCCCTTGATGTTGGCCCCCAGGTCCGCCCACTTGCTCGTCGGCTGGGGCTGCACCCAGGTCGTCCTGGATGGGAAGTCAAAGCGCTCGCCATCCTCGTGGTAGGCGGGACTGCCACTGTGCGTCGTGGCGATGTTCATGATCCTGCGCGGCCAGCGTCGCCGTCCGCTCGGAGGATTCGTCAGAGTGGGACCCGAGATCGCACGGCAGATGACCGGACCCGACCCATCGATGCCGTCCTTATAAGGTTTGCCGCTCGCGATCGCTGTCAGGACCTCCATCCCAGGCGAGGGAACCACGACACCGTTCTCATCCAAGAA
>CAYSWE010000248.1:0-7313 GCA_964434515.1 uncultured Phycisphaerales bacterium
CGATCTCGATCCAAAGCTCAGGATCCGCGGTAACCGCCGGCGCAGGTAGAGCGACCAGGTCCAGCTTGCCATCACCATCGAAGTCCCCCGAGGCCGCGCCGACGACCGTCTGGCCGCTGGTCAGCGTTGCCGCCCGGTTGAACGGCGACACGATCGAGTTGGGTCGAGAGTCTGCCGACAGAAGCGTGTGCATCGAGACGCGCCGAGCGTTTCTTCGTGTCCCGACGACGAGTACGTCGTCCCCGTCCTCCTGGTCGAAGTCACCCGAAATCATGGCTACCGGAGCCTCGGAACTCGACGCAACAGGAAGCCCGGCCGGACGAAACACGCCGATCCCGTTGCTGCGCAGCAGCTGACCCTGCCCAGCGTCTTGAGCATCCACCAAGACCGCGACATCGTCGCCGATGCCGCGCACCCGCCGATAACGACCGCTGGCGAGTCCCAGCGCGGACCGCGTCAGAAAACTGACGAACGGTGCGAGGATGGGTTCGCGGATCGCGAATCGAACCCCTGAGCTACGCGGGTCGTTCGCTTCGAGACGGGTCTCGTGCAGGATCTGCTCCTCGCCGAGCAACTGGGCCAGCACGAGCGTTGCGGGTCCCGGAAGCCCGTCCGGCGACGGCGGCATACGGAACGTGATGAGCTGCCCGTTGGAATCGCCCTCGAGAATCGACTGACGATTGACAATGAAGACCGACTTGCCCTTGACGATCGACAGTTGGATGCGATCGAACTGGAACTCGAACTTGCCCTCGTTTCGTGCCGGCAGCAGACCACTGCCAAACAGCCTCGCCTGCGTCCCACCATCCGTCGCGATGGCGCTCGGACTAACGCTGTTGAGCGTCGGAACATAGAGCAGACGCGGCGGCGTCTGGATCTCACTCGCCGCTTGCGTCTCAAGGGTGATACCCGAGGTTGGATCCGAGAGTACGATCCGAGCGAACCCGGGAAACGTGGCCGGCGGAGCCACTCCAACGATGCGACTGATGCGCGTCATTTCGTCGCGTTGATATTGCTTTTGACGCACCAGCACGACACGCTGGCTCTTGGGGTCGTCCAGTCCATTGCCGCGGCCAGCCACTCGATAGTCGCGCTGGACCACGGTGAGGCTGACCTTGTCAGCGTCCTTGGTCCGCGCCCCCAGGTGGAGAGCCGAAAACTCGAACCGGCTGAAGCCGTCCACGGTGACTAGAATCGCACCCGCCTTGAGTTCACCCTGCTTTTCGAAAACCTCGCCGCTGCGTCTCAGTGTCAGTGGGACGGCCTGCGCGACAGCCATGCCGTCGGCCTCGACGTAGACGCTGAGAGTCACATCACGGTCCGGGATCGGCTTGGTCTTGCCACGTACGTTGTTGACGTCGAGAAAGCAGGACAACCGCGTCGTGTTCGTGCCGGGGTCGGAACTGATCACGCTGGTCGGTACTCGCGACTCGTCGCGGGTCAGCCCGATATCGCGATTCTCGAAACTAACCGTGACCGTGCGTTTGCCGGCGATGAAGTTGTCAACACGCATGTTGACCAGCGCGACCTGCGGCGGCAGCCACGCGGCAATGAAAGGCAATGAGCTGCTGGCGAGTTCGACGCGCGGCGCCCGCACGCCCGGAGTCCGATCGCCACCCGAACTACCCCGGCGACTGGCGAAGAGCCCGCCGATGATCCCACTTCCGCAGGACGACAGCGACAGCAAGAGCCCGCCCACAACGAGCGAATGGCGAAGGATCGACGACCGATTCATGCGGAGAAACTCGTGCAGGTCTGTTTACTCGTGTCGGAGCTTTCCCTCTAGTCTACCCCCGAAGCCAGTCTTTGACGCGAGTGCCACGTCGGCGCTACAAGTGGAAGCGATGTCGAATCCGCCTTCCCCCCTACGAATCGGCGGCGTGCCCTACCAGGTCGGGGCGCTGCTGCTGACCGGCCTGGACGAAATTCCCGAGGTCTCGCTTCGTCGCGTCGCGCCACGGCTCCTTGCCGGAGAGCTTCGCGATGGCGTTGTCGAAGCCGCGCTGGTGTCGTCCGTCGAGGCCTTCCGTACGCCTGGGTATACCGCGATCTCCGATCTAGGTATCGCGTGCGAGGGTCCCGTGCGTTCGGTGCGGCTTTTCCTTCGGTGTGAACCGCACAAGGTCCGCAGCGTGGCGTTCGATTCGGGGAGCGCCACGTCCGTCGCCCTCACGACGATCCTGTTGCGCGCTCGCTACGGCGCCGACCTCGCCGAGACCCGAACCATCGAGCCGACGCTCCAACCGGATGCGATCGATTCGGACGCCGTTCTGCTCATTGGTGACGCCGGCACAAAGGCTAATCCCGGCAGGCGTCGGGTCTTGGATCTCGGCGAAGAATGGTACGCGTGGAAGCGCCTTCCCTTCGTGTTCGCGCTCTGGCTCCTTCGCGCCGACCAACCCCGTCTCGGTAGAATCATCGGCCACCTCCACCGCGCCTGGCAACGCGGGAAGCTGGCCGGAGTAGGAGACGGAACGGGCGGTAGCATCCAATACGAACTCCGCGAGGCTCACCTCGACGGCCTCGCCGAGTTCCGCGCAGAAGCCCAAGACCTGGGCCTGTGTGAGCCCGGCGTCGAGCCCGGCTGGACCGGTCTGACCGGCGCGCGCCGTGCGTAGCTTCCTCGACGCGGTGCGACTGCACGTGGAGCGCTTTCACCCGCAAGAGCTCGCAGGCGAAGACTCGCACGCCGCTCATTCGCGAGCACGTACCCTCGCACTACTCGAAACCCAACAGCCCTGCGATCGACGCCAGTTCGCGCCGGGTCATTTGACGGCGAGCGCGATCGTGCTCTCCCCTGATCACCGGCAGATCCTCCTCGTGCACCACAAGCGACTCAATCGTTGGCTGCAACCAGGGGGACACATCGAAGCCGACGATCCATCGCCAGAAGACGCCGCCAGGCGGGAGACGATCGAGGAAACCGGCGTCGACATCGACTCCAACACCGCTGCGTCCCTCACGGGTGTGGACGTGCACGAGATTCCCGCGGCGCGCGGCGAACCGACCCACTTGCACCACGATCTTCTGTGGCGTTTCGTCGCCGCCTCGGAGGGAATCCGCGTCTCGTCCGAATCGAACGCCGTGACCTGGGCGGGCATCGACGAACTCGATCGCTACGACCTCGACGCACCACTGTTGGCAAACATCGCGCGGGCAATCAAGTCGCGTTGAGCAGCGCCTCGCTCGGTGGCTTGTCGAGCAGACTCACGACGACAAGGGCAACCACTGCAAAGAGCAGAGCCGGCAAGACGGCATCCACGGACTGCAGGAAATCCGACTTGAGCGAGACAGAAAACCACTTGTGGTTCTGGAGCTGCCACCAGCCAATGGACGTAACGAGACCGGTAAGCATGCTCGCAGTCGCGCCGCGCGCGGTCGCTCGCTTCCAGAAGAAGGCGGCAATCATGACGGGAGTGATACTGGCGCCATAGATCGTGTAGGCAAACAACGCAATGTCGAAGAACTTCTTGCTCTGAAACGCGAGCACCAGCGCAACCAGCCCATAGACGATGACGACGATGCGACCAACCAGAACGGCCTCCCGCCCGTCGGCCTGAGGGCGCACGAAACGCTGCCACACGTCACGCACGAACGACGTCGATGGGGCAAGTAGGAACGAATCGGCAGTCGATACGACGATGGCAATGACGGTCGCCATCAAGAGCGCACCTAGGAAGGACGGAAGCAACCCATCCTGAAACGCGATCGCGACGACGACGTGCGCGGGGTTCCCACCGTCCTCACCCAAGAGAGCAAGCTTTCCCTGGGCGACGAGCGCCCGACCAAAGAACGCTGTCGCAATGATCGCGGTCTCCAGGACGACGATCCCGAGGATCATCCACCCGGCCGCTCGCCGGGCCGTACGCGCATCCTTGGCCGAGAAGAAGCGTTGATACATGTTGGCATCGCCGAGCAGCAGCAGAAACGCCGGCAACAACCAGTTGACGAGCTTGACGGGCTGCCAGGCGGTATGAACCGTGCGATGGCTCTCCGGCAAGCTCGCCAGTGCTCCCTCGAACCCACCGGCGGCCGTGTAGAGCATCGGCAGCGCGATGAGGATGCCCACCGTCATGAGCACACCATTCGCCACGTCGGTATACGCCACCGAGATCATTCCCGCGAGTGCGGTATAGGCGATGACGAAGATCGCAACAGCGACGATCGCGGCACCATGATCGATCCCGGGGATCAGGTAGCTGACCACCGCAGCGCCGGCGCGGTACTGATAGCTAACGATGATCACATAGGCGAGCATCAAGGCGACGAGGCCAAGAACCCGAGCAGCAACGCCGAAGCGACGCTCGAGAATGTCCTGCAGCGTGATCTGTTCGAGCCCACGAATGCGACTGGCCAGCGTGAACAAGACCAAGATGCCGAGGAGGCCCCCGAGCGGTAGGATGAACGCCCCGATGCCGACCTCGTAGGTCTTCTCGGCGTTACCGAAGATGCTGCCCGTTCCGATCCAGGTGGCGAGCAGTGTGCCCACCAGGACAAACGTCGTGAGCCCTCGACCGGCCAAAGAGAAGTCTTCCTGTGTCTTGATCTTGCCGGCCTTCATCGCGCCGACACCAATCAAGACCACGAGGTAGACAAGAACGAACACCGCATGCACCGACCATTCCATAGGGCTGCAACGCTACGGACCTCTCGGCTGGAGCCAACAGGCAATCGAATCGCATTCCGCCCGATGACTGCGCGGGACGTGCCTGATGTCGTGGCTTGGCGAAGGGACGCACACGTCGCCCGGTGGCTCGGGGCGCTCGACGAACCTGGCCTCCGGACGAAGTACCGCGCGAGACTCGCAACCGACCACCCGGTGCGTTGCTACCTCGCCAGCGTCGACGACGACAGAGCCGGACTCATGCAGTGCTACAGGCTCGCGGCGTTCCCGGCGTGGGAGGCTCTTTTCGTGGCTGCACCTGGGTCGGTCGGAATCGACTTCTTCTTGGGGAACCCCCGGTGGCGCGACCAGCGGCTTTCGGCGCCGATCCTGCGCAAATTTCTACTCGAAGTCGTGTTCTCCGACCCGGCGGTCCCGGCGGCCTATGCAGCCCCGTCTCAGGCGAACCTACGATCTCAACGCTGTTTGGCACGCGTCGGCTTCCAGAAGGTCGCCGAGGTCCTGCCTCCGGGTCGTTCCGAACCCGAGGTCGTCATGGGGATCGAGCGGGCTACACTCTGGGCGATGACCCAACGAAGCTCCCAGAAACCAATCCCGACGGCACGCGTTCTGGCCCTGGACGAGTTTGCCGCGCTTCGGCCCTCGATCGAAGGTCGCATCGTCTGCACCTCCGGCGGCTACGATCCGATCCATCCGGGTCATCTCAGCTGCCTCGTCGCGTCCAAGGCTCACGGCGACGTGCTCGTGGCCCTCGTCAACGGCGACAGCTTCCTGCTCGACAAGAAGGGGCGCCCCTTCCAGGACTGCGACACACGCTGCCGCATCGTGTCGTACGTGCGAGGCGTGGATTTTGTCATCCCATTCGACAACCCCGGTGATCCGACCGTGCGCGACGCCCTTCGTGCCGTCCGACCGCACGTGTTCACCAAGGGTGGAGATCGCACCGACGCGTCCAACATCGCGGAATGGGACGTCTGCAAGGAACTCGACATCGAGATCGTTACGGGCGTGGGGCTCGACAAGGAGTGGTCCAGCTCGAACTTCCTCGAGGACTGGGGAACCTGGTGGGCGGCCCACAAGAACGCGTAGTCCACGTCACCGTCCGGGTCACCGCTCGAGGCGCTCACGCCACGTCGGGATCCGTGCCTGATCGCCCATGGCATAGCTCAGCGGCGTAACCGTGATGCTACCGTCGACCAAAGCATCGACATCGCTCCCGGGGACGATCTCGGTGAAGTCCATGCCATAGCCGGCCGGCCAGTAGTAGACCTCGCCGCGCGGGTTTACGCGTCGCTCGTAGGCCTCCTTGTCGGGCGCCGGGTTCATGTCAACGACACGCACCGGCGGCATCTCACGATCCGCCGACTCCGTTCTCGGCAGGTTGATGTTGATCATGCTGTGCGGCTCCACGGGAAAGCTCAGCACACGATCCACGACCTCGCGTGCAATCGCCGCGGCACGTGACCAGCAGGCTTCCTTTCGCGAGCCGTAGTGCAGGCTCAGGGCGATCGCCGGCACGCCCAAGAAGGCTGACTCCAGCGCGGCGGCGACCGTACCGGAGTAGATGACGTGAATCCCCGCGTTGGCGCCGAGGTTGATCCCACTGATGGTCAGGTCGGGCGCGCTTCCCGGGCCAAATCGAGCGGCCCAGATCGAGCGCAGCGCGATGCGCACGCAGTCTGCCGGACGCCCGCTGATGGCAGTGCCTCGCATTGCATCGCTCACCTGGACCTCTCGACTCATGAGCGCCCGGCTGAAGGTCACACCGTGCCCGGTGGCCGACTGCACGGTGAGGGGTGCAACCGTGACGATCTCGCCAAGGCCTTCGAGCGCGTCATGAAGCGCTCGGATGCCGGGCGCGTGAATGCCATCATCGTTCGTGAGCAGGATCCGCATGCAAGAACGCTAGCGTCGTTGCGCTCCTCGCCCGCATGGTTTCACCTCGGAGGCACGCTACGGAGACACGATGTCAGCAACCCTCGATCCAAAAGTCCTTTCCCTGATGGCCATGGCAACGCTCTTGGTCGGTCGTGGATCAGCCCAGCACAACGCCTGGACGCCGAAACGCGAACAAGCCATCACTGCGCTCGCAACGCGCTGGTGGCAGGCTCGACCGGCAACGAAGTTCGAGTCCTGGGACCCATCGCGGCGCTCGGTTCTCTTGGCCGAAGCGACTCGCCTCGGCACGCTGCCCGAGGGCAAGTTCGCCCGCGTCGTCCAACTGCTCTGGGCACCGGTCGCGGAGTTCGGCCCCGGCATCGTCAAGGAACGGTCCAAGAAGGGCGGCAAGCTGAAAACTCGACGGCCCAAGTGGCTGCCCAAACTCAAGAACACGCGCAAGGGAAAGTTCGGCAAACGCAACGCCAAGGCGACTTTGGCGACGCCTTATGGCGAGGCATGGTTCTATCTGAACGATCCTGGACGCAAGCGCACCGGCTTGATCCTTGGCCTACATGGCGGTGGCGAGGGAGCGGGTTCCGCAAGCGAGCCGCGCGGGACCTGGCGCAAAAAGGACTGCGTCGGCTTCTACCCGCAGGGCATTCGCCTGGTCCATGACACGTGGAATACCGTGCACGGTGAGCGCTTCATCCTGACCATGATCGAGATCGCCAAGGCGCACTTCGGCATCGACCCGGATCGCGTCTTCTCGACGGGATTCAGCAGTGGGGGATCGGGCTCGCGGTTCATG
>CAYSWE010000249.1:0-7264 GCA_964434515.1 uncultured Phycisphaerales bacterium
ATCAACCCGCGCGGGGCACAGTTCAGCTGGCTCGAGCTGGCCAAGGAAGAAAAGCTCGCCGACCGACCGCTCCAGCTCATCCAACATCTCGACGTTCTGCTTCTGAGTGGTCAGATGTCGGCGCAGTTGCGCCGGATCCTCTGGTCCCTGCTGCACAGCCCGGACTATCCGAACAATCCACAACGCGCGCGCGCCGCCAAGGCACGTGACGCCATCTCCCTGATCCTGATGTCTCCCGAATACCTGATCCAGCGGTGACGATCATGAATGACAGCACTCTACTGCGCCGCGCGTTCCTGCGTCGCCTCGCCCTGCTATCGGGAGCGCCGCTGCTGCCGAGCACCTACCTGCGCGCAATCCAATCCGCCAGCACTGACAGCGTCGACTATCGCTCGCTTGTTTGTATCTATCTCGGCGGCGGCATCGACAGCTACAACACCTTCGTCCCAGCGACGCCAACCGAGCACCAGCGCTACGCTAAGATCCGACGCGGCCTGGCCATTCCGCGGAGCAAGCTGCACTTGATTCGTGGCGGCGCGTTCGGTTTCCATCCCGCAATGCCCAAGACCCGACAACTCTACGATGAAGGAAAGCTTGCGGTCGTAGCCAACGTCGGCCCGCTGTTTCGACCGACCACGCAGGCATCGTTCCGGGCAGACTTCGATGTGCCGACCTCGCTGTTCTCGCACAGCCATCAGGCCGAAACCTGGCAAACGCTGCGTGTCCCGGCCGTCGGCGGAATCGGCAAGTTCGGCTGGGGTGGCGAGTTGGCCGACCGACTTGCGAGTTGGAACGTGAGCGCGCAACTCCCACCGAGCTTTTCGATTCAGGGCAAGAACCTGTGGCAAACCGGCGAAACGACGGTCCCGCTCGGGGTCGACGCATCGGCGGGACTCGGCAAGTTTCGAGGCTTCGCCGGGGACAGCTGGCCGCTCTGGGAGCGAGGTCGGACGGCGGCCTGGGACGCGCTGCTGCAGCCGGGACCGCGCACACCGCTCGAAGCGCAAGCCGTCGCCATGCTCACGACGACGCGCAAGCGCATCCGACAGCTGAGCGGCGCTCTGGCCAAGGCAACGAAGCTCAAGACACCGTTCGACCGTAACAACGGACTGGCCAGGCAGCTGCGCATGGTCGCGAAGCTCATCTCGATCCGACAGCAGCTTGGTTTGCACCGACAGACCTTCTTCGTGCGGCTCGGCGGATTCGACACGCATACCGATCAGGCACCGGTCCTGGCCCGGCGACTCGCGTGGCTCGACGATGGGCTCGATAGTTTCTACCGGTCTTTGATCGAACTCGGCGTCGCTAAGTCCGTCACCGCCTTCACCGCCACCGAGTTTGGTCGTTCGCTGACCCGCAACGGCGACGGCACGGATCATGGTTGGACAGCGCAGCACTTCGTGCTTGGCGGCTCGGCGCGTGGCGGAGCCATCTATGGCACGATGCCGCGCATGGAGATCGGCGGCAGCACAGACGCGTTCCGCAAGGGCGAGCGACCGGCCGGCCGCCTCATTCCGAGCCAATCCGTGGATCAATACGGGGCGACGCTCGCACGCTGGATGGGTGTCACCGACCCGACCGAACTCAAGAAGATCTTCCCAAACCTCGCGAACTTCACCAAGAAGGACCTCGGCTTCCTGACGTAATTGGATGCCTGCGGTACACTGGCTTGGTCATGACCGCCAAAGTGCCACGCCAGTCCAGGCCAGGATCGACGGCTCGAAACCGCATCCGACGTGTGTGCCGCGGACTCGGAATGGCAGCAGCGACCCTGCTGTTGACTGGCGGGCACTGTCACTACCACGGCTGCCACGACAATCACGGTGGCGACTGTCATGACCACGATCGTCGTAGAGACCGCCGACGGCTCAGCGAGCTCGACACGCGGCCGAACACGGACTTGCTCGGGCTCGCTGACGGCCAGTTTTCGGCCACGCCTCAAGGCGGTTATCGAATCGAGTCGTGCATCCTCCACGAGACCGAGGTCGCCGACCGGTTTCCCGTCTCCGCGCTCACCCAGATCGAAGGAGTACGGTTCGACAAGAAGAGCGCCGGACGGGCATCGTCCCTGCGCCAGTTTTGCGAGTTGGTCCAGCAAGCCAACCCACTCAGGATCGGCGTGGCGGCCGGGACGATGAGGTATACCGGCACCGAACTTGGCGACGAGAGCATCGAGGTCCGCTGGGTTCAGGAGTTCGCCATCGAAGACGAAAAACCGCGAACTCCAGGTGAGCTGATCTACACGCTCGACCTCTCAGGGGCGCTTCGAACCGTGCACAACACGACCTGGCTGCGCTAGCCCGCCGAGGGAGCACGGCGCCGCGGGGGTGTCCGAGGGCCGCGCTTCTTAGTTTGGTCAGCCGAGGCTTGGCACGCTGCGCGTGGTCGTGGTCTTCTGTGGTGGCCGCTTCTGCGGCGGCCGATTGACGAGCTTCGCAGCTTCGATCGTGGCGTCGTCAACGCGCCGAATGTCGTGCGCCAACCCGACACGCGCCATGCACCAGACGATCCACTTGGTCGGGTCGAAGTGATACCAGCGAATCCCGTTGCGGTAGTCGCCTTGGAAGGTGTGGTGGAAGTTGTGGTAGCCCTCCCCAAACGTCAGCAACGCGGTGATCCAGCTGTCACGGCCGGCCATTTCGTCTGAGTATGGGCGGGTTCCGATCTTGTGAGCCACGGAGTTGATGGCGAAGGTCGCGTGCCACTCGACCACCAGTCGGAGACAACCAGCGATGAGGAACGCTCCGATCGGATCGCCCCAGGCGAAGCCAAGGCCAAGCGGGAGGAGACCACAGAAGAAGATCGCGATCCAAACGTAGTAGCGGTCCTGGAAGCGCACCAACGGGTCGGCCATCAGATCATTCACGGCGCAGGCCTTGCGGTCCTGCGGTGCCTGGTGCAGGACCCATCCGACATGCGCCCACCAGAAGCCTTCCTCGATGTTGTAAGGATCCGCGTCGGTGTCGACGTAGGCATGGTGCAGCCGATGGTCTGAGGACCACTTGACCGCGGAGTTCTGCACCGCGGCAGCACCCAAAGCGAGATAGATGGCCCGCACGAAAGGATGCGCTCGGTAACTGCGGTGCGAGAACAGGCGGTGATACCCGCCGGTAATCGCCAGCCCACTCAGCACGAACATGACGAGGCCGAGCCCCACGCTCCACCAAGAGAACTGCACGAAGATCATGTAGGGAATCGCCGCAACCGCGAGCAGATGCATCGTCAACAGGAAGCCGCTGTTCACCAGGTCCAACGGCGCCTCTCGGCTCGTGCTCGGTCTGCCTGCATTCCGTCCAGTCATGCTTCCTCTCCGAAGAATACGTCATTCGTGTGGGCCTTCGCGCGGTCGCTCATGTCGCGCCTCCGTGCGATCGGCGAGCACGTTACCCGCACCAAGAGGTCCAGAGAACCTACCCGTCGGCCAGAGGTAGCTCGCACCGACAGCGAGATCACGCCGGGTCGCCGCGGCGCCCGGCCGGCGTGGCGATGTCCTGACACTCTCGTTAAGAAGTTAGGATGGTTTCGCCCTGGACCTCCCGTTGTCGACGGGGCGAACCGGACGCCAGCGCGCGCTGAACCCTCCAAGCCGATGGCTCTGTCACAAGTCCAACATGTGCGATTTCGTGGCCGAACTCAGCCTTCCGAACCCGGCTCGAATCTGCCAAATCGCAAGAACGCCCGTGTCGCAGCGATGGCCTCCGGATGGGTCATGAGCACGGTGTGCAGAGCTCGCACCAGTAGGAAGTCCTGCATGCCGCGCAGCCGCGTCGTTCGAACGGAGACGACGCCATCGTTGTCGCCGGCGATCAGCGCGTTGTAGCCCTTGGTGCCCCCGCGCCCGCCAGCGATCACGGCAAACGGAATCGTCGGAACAGGAATGGCGGCGACGCGACGTGAGACGAGATCGCCGCCACCCGCACCGGCAAGCAGGCGAAACGGCAGGACCTTCTCGAACCGGTCGGCAAGCACGCTGCCGCGATTCGGCGGCCCCAGCATCACCAGCCGTCGCGGTGTGATTCGCTTACGCCAGTTCGCATCAAGCGCGAGAAGCTCGCGCGCGACCAGCCCCCCCATACTGTGCGTCACGAACGACACGCTCCGAACGCCGTCGAGCCCCTCCAAGACACGCCCGACCTGCCGAGCGTGCACACAGATGCGACTTCGCGTGCTTGGGTAGTTGATCGCAACGACCTCAAAGCCGTCCTCATGGAGCGCGTTGCCGAGCTTGCCGAAACAGTGGCGCGATCGCCCCATGCCGTGCAACAACACGACAGCATGGTCCCCGGCAAGGGTCAGCCGCTTCGCATTGCGTTCCTGCCGAAACACAGCGCGGCATTCCTCAAGGCTCCCCCAAGCTCGGCGCAAGTCGTG
The DNA here is from genome assembly GCA_964434515.1 of uncultured Phycisphaerales bacterium. Lineage (GTDB taxonomy): Bacteria > Planctomycetota > UBA1135 > UBA1135 > CAYSWE01. Next base: position 4,372 of record CAYSWE010000249.1, read on the forward strand.
CGCATCGAGCAGGCGACAGTGCTTCGTGAAGTAGTTCCGCTGGATTCGCCAGCCAGCAAACACGAACTCATCAGCCCACACCTGGCGACCGCCCAGCGTCGGCGACGGAACATTGGGCCTACCTCGGCGCGAACGTCGTCGCTGCAATCGGGCCATACCAACCTCACACGCGCGAACGCAAACCTAGATACCTCCGAATCAATGGCACCGTCAATGCACGCGGCTCGGCGTCGACCGTCGCAACGCCGAGTCGACGCAATCGGAGCAACGTCCGCTCACGCTCCGCCAGCAGTTGCCCAGCAACGGCGCGTTCGAACAAGTCGCGCTCGGCTCCGCGGTGCCCGCAGAAGATCGCCTCCAGGTGCGGATCGGAGACCGCGACGACCAGCAGCACGTGGCGCCGAGCCAGCGACGCCAAGCTCGCATACAGATCCTGCGCACTGATCTCATCCGTGAAATCGGTAAACATCAGGATCATCGAGCGCTTGCGGTGCTTGGCCTCGAGGTGCGCAACCGCGCGCACGTAGCTGGTCGGCTCCGCATCCGCACCCAACTCCGCGAGCGCATTCGTCATCGTGTTGAGCTGCGCAAGCCCGGCCCGTGCGGGCAACCAGACGCGCGGCGCAGAATCGAACGCAAGCAGGCCGACGCGTTCGCCGGCCCGAAGAGCAACAGCGGCCAGATCCAGGAGCGGCGTCATGGCAAGATCGAGCTTGCGGACGTCGTCAACGAGCCCGCCCATGAGCCGACCGGCGTCCAAGGCAAGGACGACCTCGGCGTTCCGTTCGCTGCGAAACTCGCGGACCATCGGCCGATGCCGGCGCGCACTCGCCTTCCAGTCGATGCGGCGCAACTCATCGCCAATCACGTACTCACGCATCGATTCGAACTCGGAAGCCATTCCCTTGCGTCGCGCCAGCGCCGCGCCGCTCTCCTCGAGCGACGCCGTCTGCGCCAGCAGCGCCGCGGTTTCGCCGGCCGGACGTCCGGGAGCAACGCGCGCTAGATCGCCGAGGTCGTGGCGTTCCTGGTAGCCGAGCAGACCGAGCTGGTGTGACACGCGGAGCCCGAGCGGCGGAAAGGCGTGCCCGCCGCGCTCGAGCGCAACGAAGGTTGCCGACACGCGCGCCGTCTCATCCGGGGCAAGCGAGAGCCGCCCGTGTGCTGCGACACCGCCGAGCCCGGCCGGCAGACGATCCTCAAACTCCAGACTCAGCGAGCGCGGCCCGGTGTTGGTCAACACGACCGCGTAGCTCCCCGAACGCCCGACGTGCACGACCTCTGGGAACTCACGCTGAACACGAATCGCGCCGACGCGCGGCCGCAACGCATAGTCTTCGATGAGCAGCAGGAAGCTGACACCAAGAGCGATCCACCAAAAGAACGACAGCGGCGCGACCAGTGGCACCCAAGCGCCAATCACGACGACAGCTGCCGCAACCGAGAGCGCACGGCGAGTCGGAACGGGAACGCGCTGCACGCTACCTCGGAACCGGTGTCGCTTCGCGCAACTCGGTGAGCACGCGATCGACGCCCAGCCCCTCGACCTCCGCCGCGGCCTTCAAGACCACACGATGCCGCATCGTCGGCACGAACAAGCCCTTGATGTCGTCCGGAATCACATAGTCGCGTCCGTCAAGACAGGCAGCGCACCGAGCCGCGAGCTGCAGCAGCAGGGTGGCCCGCGGACTACCGCCGAGTTCGATGTGCACGTGATCCCGCGTGCGCCGGACGAGTTCGACGAGGTAGCGAGCGACGTCGGCATCGACCCGCGCCGCCATCGCCTCCCGTTTCGCTGCGAGCAAATCCGCCGACGTCGCAACGGTCTCGATGGTTGCGACGAGCGCCGATAGCCCAGCGGCGTCGCCACGGTGCTGGTCGAGAATGGCGAGTTCTTCCTCGAGGCTGGGATAGGCGAGCTCGATCTTGAACAAGAAGCGGTCGAGCTGCGCTTCAGGCAGCGGATAGGTGCCCTCATACTCGACCGGGTTCTGCGTCGCGATCACGAGGAACGGCGCTGGAAGCTGACGGGTCTCGCCCTCGATCGAAACCTGCCGCTCCTGCATGGCCTCGAGCAATGCAGCCTGCGTCTTGGCCGGCGCACGATTGATCTCATCGGCGAGCAAGAGGTTCGTGAACACCGGTCCCTCGACCAGCTGGAACTTGCCTTCGTGGAAGTGGAAGACCTGCGTCCCAACGATGTCGGAAGGCATCAGGTCGGCAGTAAACTGCACGCGACCGAACTCCAACCCCAGACTAGCTGCGAGCGCTCGCGCCAGTGTCGTCTTGGCCACGCCAGGAACGCCTTCGAGGAGGATGTGCCCTTCGCAGACAAGCGCGATGAGAATCAAGCGCAACGCGTCCTCATGACCAACGATCGTCTTGCGAATCTCGGCCTCGAGCGCAGCGTGAAGCTCGCGAATCTTGGTCATACCGCGTTTGTCTCCATGCACCGTTCATATGCGCGGCGCGCCGCGGACGCAAACTTCGCTAGCGAGTTCGCGTCGAAGGTCCCGTCGGCCTCCCGATCGAGGCTGTCGCAGAGCTTGGCTTCGTAGGCCGCGACGGTGGCCCCGTCACCGAAGCGTGACAGCAGGCGTGCCCGATAGGCCTCGAAGATCCATCGCGCCGCGGCGCGATGCCGTTGCGCATGGCGCGCCAGCGCGGCCAGAGCGAATACGAACTCCTGCTTGCCGCGCCGCGGCACGGTCCGCTCTTGGATCGGCGCGCCCAATCGCACGGCAGCGCGCCACGCGGCCAGCACGGCCAGAAACGCGAATCCAGCGATTGGATAGAACAGCGACGTCCCGAACACCCAGCCGAACAAACCGCGCCTGCGCGTGAGCCCGTGCACGTGCTCGTCGAGCAGGATCTCGCGATCGCCGGCCACGGA
>CAYSWE010000250.1:0-7249 GCA_964434515.1 uncultured Phycisphaerales bacterium
GCGACGCCCGATGACTCCCGGATCAGGCCGCAATCGTCTGAATCACACCACTAGTTCGCCCTTTTCCGAACGCGATCCACCATGGCCGAACCGCTCCACTCCGTCCTTGCTGCCAAGCTCGATGAGCTAGCGGAGCGCCTTGCGTGCCTCGAGCAGGAGAGCCTCGACTCGGCGGTCGTCCAAGATCCGGCTCGGGCGAAGCCGCTCTTTCGCGAACTCGGCAAGCTCAAGAAGATCATCGTCACGCGCGACGAGGCGACGCGGTTGCTCGCGCAGATCACCGAGGCCGAGGAGATCATCGAGCAGGGCGAGGACCCAGAGTTCGTCGCCCTCGCCAAGGAGGAGCTTCCGGAGCTCGAGCCGCGCTACGAGAAGGCTCGCATGCAGCTCGAGTCGCTGCTGCTGACCGACGACGACAGTGGCGGTCGGAACGCAATCCTGGAGATACGCGCCGGAACTGGCGGTGATGAGGCCGCGTTGTTTGCCCGGGACTTGGCTCGCATGTATCAGCGCTTCTGTGAGCGAATGCGGTGGAAGATGCACCCAATGACCCTCTCCGAGTCGGAGCAGGGCGGCTTCAAGGAGGCCGTTTTCGAGGTCTCGGGCGAAGACGTCTTTCGTTACATGCGGTTCGAGATGGGGGGGCATCGCGTGCAACGCGTTCCCGTGACGGAATCCCAGGGGCGGACGCATACTTCGGCGGCGACGGTCGCGGTCTTGGCAGAGGCAGAGGAGGTCGATCTGGTGATCGATCCCAAGGACCTGGAGTTCCAGGCCACGACTTCGTCCGGTCCTGGCGGCCAGCATGTCAACAAGACCCAGTCTGCAGTGCGAATCACGCACACGCCGAGCGGTCTGGTCGTGTATTGCCAGGAGGAGCGTTCTCAGCACAAGAATAAGGCCAAGGCCATGAGCCTGCTGCGGGCGCGGCTCTACGACATGGAGCAGCAGCGGTTGGCCTCTGAGCGTGCCGAAACACGGCGCACGCAGGTTGGCAGTGGCGACCGGAGCCAGCGCATTCGGACCTATAACTACCCGCAGAATCGCGTGACCGACCACCGCATCGGCGTCAACTACAGTCTCGAGAAGATCGTCGACGGCGATCTCATGGCATTGTTCGATGCGTTGCTGGCGAAGGAACGCGAGGACAAGCTCCGAGACCTCTGAGGTCTGCCGCGCTTCTACGTTTTGGGCCAGGCGTTTTCTCACCGCCCCGGGATCGCTAAACTTTCCGCCCCGCAGTCCGTTGTAGGCACTGCACTTGCCCCGCTCCTTCCCGGCCTGTTGGCCGCCTCTGGAAGCTCAAGGAACAACGAAATGACCGACGATATCCCCGAGCTCGAGCCCCTCGATGAGCCCATCGCCGCCCCGGTGACACAGATCGACTACAAGGGGGCGATTTATCAGCGCATGCTCGCCGGGGCGCCAGCGCCGTTTTTCAACCCCGGTGCGTCGAAGGACTACTATCGGTTCTTCTTTGCCGGCGTGCTGATCACGATCGGTTGCCTCATGCCGTTCGATTCCGACTGGAGTCACGTTGGCTACAAGTTCTTTTCGGGCGGCTGCTGGTTGGTCATCGGCCTGGGGCTGATCTGGAGCATGTGGGGTGCGATCCATACGGGAACCGTTCGCATGCGTTGGGTGCTGTTCGCGTTTTTCCCCTTCCTCTGGGGGCTGGCGCACATGATCTGGGCGACGTTCCCGGCCGAAGGCGTGACGAACTGGGGCGAGGTCTTCTCGATCATCGGTGCCACGGACGATCCGCAGCGCTTCCACAAGATCGGCATGGCGCTGCAACACGTCGGGCCGGGCAAGATCTTCGTCTTCTTCGGTGGACTGATGGCGGTCTACGGCTTCTTCGCTGGCATCTTTGGTGGCGTCCAGAAGATCAAACAACAGAAGGCCGAGCGTACGGCCGCGGCCGCGTCTCGACGCGGCCGCTAGCCGACGACGACACGCGACCAGGAGAGACCGGTGGCAACCGAGCGAACGTGGAGCGTCCGCGGTGTTCTCGAGGCCGCCGAGCGCGTCGCCGACGGTCGCGAGTTGGGGCCGAGCCGTTCTGAGATCGCCAGTTGTCTGGCAGACGTGCTCGCTACCGATCGCATGCAGTTGTTGCTCGACCACGACCGACCGCTTTCCAAGTCCGAGCGCGGGGAGTTTCGTCGCCGGCTCGAGCGCTTGTTGACCGGTGAGCCGCCAGCCTACGTCCGCGGTGCACAGGAGTTCTATGGCCGGCCCTTTCGTGTCGACCGCCGTGTGCTGATCCCGCGCCCGGAGACCGAGCGTCTCGTCGAACTGGCGATCGAACGGATCCCCGAGAACGGCACCGCCTTCGAGCCTTGCACGGGGTCGGGTTGCGTGGGAATCACGATCGCGCTCGAGCGTCGCGACGTCCGCGTATCGGCCTCGGACATCACGGCCGATGCGCTCGCGCTCGCGCGCGAGAACGCCCGCGCTCTCGGTGCACGCGTGGGGTTTGCTCATGGGTCGTACTGGGAGCCTGCCGCAGGTCGGCGATTCGGCGCACTCATTGCCAACCCCCCGTACGTCGATCCTGACCGGACCGAGTTCCTCGAGGAGCGAGTCCGTCGCTTCGAGCCGGCGGTCGCGGTCTTTGCCCCGCGAGGGACACCGCTCGAGCCGTACGACAGACTGCTGGCTGGCGGCATCGACGGCCTGGAGTCGGGTGCCCCTGTGCTCTGCGAGGTCGGCCTCGATACGGGCGAGCCGGCCAAGCAGCTAGCGCAGGGCTACGCCGAGTACACCGGCGTCGAGCTAATTGAGGATCTCTCCGGGATTCCGCGCGTCCTCTGCTGTCGGCGGCGCTAGACGTGTCGTGTCGCAGGTCGTGTACTCGACCACGTTATCGGGTCACGATCACATTCTTGCGGTGTTCGCCTTTCTTCAACTCGACGACCGCATGTGCGAAGCCACCCTCGGTGACACTGGTCTCGAGCGGTGAGATCCATGGGTAGTAGGCGTAGGGCCAGACGCTGCGGTGGAGCCGCCGCCGCTCCGAGCTGGAGTGCCAGTAGTAGAATCCCGGGCCAAAACTGTCGACGTAGCGCGGCACTTTCCAGGTGATCGCACAGGTAAGGATCCAGCGGCCGGCGGCCAAGCCATTCACTTGGAAACGTCCCTCCGCGTCCGCCTTGGTCTGAATCGCGAACTCGTTCAGGCGCCCATAGTCGTTGGGCGTCGTTGGCTGCTTTCCTTCGATCACCGCGTGCTCGTACCATTCGCGCGTCCACGGCGTTTCGGGTAGCAGCACGACATCACGTCCGGCACCGAGCTTGACTTCGCCATCGGATGCTCGAAGGAATGCTTGTCCCGAGATCGACGCGGTTCCCGCCGGCCTCGCGAGTAGCTCGAGGTCGAGAGGCGCGCGCGGCTCGAACGTCGGTATGCCGCTGCAAGCGGTGAGCGCGACGAGGAAAGCTGCAAGAACGGAGGGTATGGCAAGGCATCGCATCGTGCCGACTATGGGACGGGAGTTGCCCGGCGCCAAGGCCTTCGGCGCTTCGACGCACAAGCCCGTGCCGATGCGTTGCCGATAATGTCCGAGGACGCCTTGGTGCGGAGGGACGGGAGCATGACGGCAGACGGACGTTCGACGCGGCGGCGCTTTCTCAGCGTTGCGGTTCCGTGCGGCATCGTCGCTTCGGGCGGTTTGGTCTGGCGCGCGATGGACCGGCGTGTGTTTGGATCGGACGAAGGCATCGCCTTCGACCCATGGGAGAGCTGGCGCGAGGACGCCGACAAGTCGGTCGGGTTGGCGCGCGCGGGTGTGCTGGCCAGCAGTGCGCGCAACGCGCAGCCCTGGATCTTCCGCTGCGACGCGGACCGGATCGAAGTGCACGGCGACCTGCGCCGGCACATCGGCGTCAGCGATCCGTACCTTCGATCCATGTATCTGAGTCTGGGCTGTGCCGTGGAGAACATCGTCGTCGCCGCCTATTCGAGTGGCTGGTCGGCTGGCGTGCGCCTGGACCCCGGTGCCCTCACAGGGGTTCCGGCAGTCCAGGTGCCGATTCGAGTGGCGCGCATCGACCTGCGGCGCGACGCGAAGACTGCCGCGCACAGAGTCGTCGCCGGCGAATCCTACGCCGCGATCGCGCAACGACACACCAACCGTGGTCCCTTCACAAGTGGCGAAGTCTCCGAAGGCGATCGTCGCCGCCTCGTCGGGCTGGCGGCCGACGACGCGCTGCTGCGGTTGTTCGTCTTCGACCGTGGCGCGGGCGAATCACGTCGCCTGCTCGAGCGAGTGCTCCTCGACGGCGTAGACCGCTTCTGGGACGATCCTGCGCTGGTCGAGGACGAAGCCGCATGGCTGCGAACCTCCCACGACGAGATCTCCGATCACATGGATGGATTGTCGCTCGATGCGGAGGGGGAGTCCCAGCTGGCCCTGGCAGCACAGAAGATGTTCTCCTTGCCAACCATCGCGGAGCGCCTCGCCCGTCGCCCCCAGACCGCTCGCATGCAGATCGCGACAGCACCGCTGCTCTGTGTTCTCGCCGCGCGCAAGATTCACGATCGCCAGCAGGCACTGCGAGCCGGAAGGCTGTGGCAGCGAATCCAGCTCTGGTCGACGGCGCGCGGCCTCGCCTCGCAGCCAATCCAGCAGGCCATCGACCTCATCGACGTCGAGTCGGCCCGGGGCCAAGCTTCGAGCACGGCCACCGCTTTCGAGCCGCTGCTCGAAGGCAAAGAGTGGAAACCCATGGTCGCGTTCCGTCTCGGCTACGCCGAACACGAAGCACCAAGAACGCCACGCCGCGACCTCTTCGACGTGCTAGCCGAATAGCAAAAACGTGTCAGAGTCGTTTTTTCTATCAAATGCGCATACGGTAGAGCGAGCCCGGCGGTTGTAGGAGCTTGGCTACGAGGCCGGTCCAGCCGGTCTGATGTGCGGCACCCAAGCCGCGACCGTCGTCGCCGTGGAAATACTCGTGGAACAGGATGTAGTCCCGGAAATGCGGGTCCTGCTGCAGCTTCCCGTTGTTGCCGAACACCGGTCGCTGTCCGTCGCCGTCGCGCAGGAACAGCCGCGTGAGTCGCGTGGAAAGCTCCTCCGCAATCTGTGCGATCGTGAGCCGTTTGCCCGATCCCGTTGGGCACTCGACCAGGAAGTCGTCGCCGTAGTAGTGATGAAACCGCTGCAAGGACTCGATCAGTAGATAGTTGATTGGCATCCAAACCGGACCGCGCCAGTTGGAGTTGCCCCCGAACAGCTCGGTCTGCGACTCGCCCGGCGTATAGCGTACTTCGTGCGTCTGCCCACCACTCTCGAAGCGGAACGGCTCTGCGAGGTGCGCGCGCGACAGTGCACGGACCCCGTATGGCGACAAGAACTCGGTCTCGTCCAGCATGCGTCGGAGGAGGCACTTCATGCGGTGACCGCGCAGCAGGGATAGGAGCCGTCGCTGGCCGATACCCGGCATGTCCCAGTGGGAGATGAGCCCGCACAGGTCCGGGCGATGCTCGAGGAACCACTCCAGGCGTCTCTTAAACTCCGGCAACTGGTCCAGGAGGTCCGGCTCGAGCACTTCGACCGCAAACAAAGGGATCAGTCCGACGATGCTCCGCACGCGCATTGGGATCCGCTCAGAGTCCCCCTCAGCATCGGTGAGGTCGAGCCAATCATAGAAGAACTCATCCGCGTCGTCCCAGAGCCCTTCGTCGCCGATCTTTCCCATGGCCTCAGCGATGTAGAGAAAGTGCTCGAAGAACTTGGTCGCGATGTTCTCATAGACATGGTTGTGCTGGGCCAACTCGATCGCGATGCGCATCAGGTTGAGGCTATACATGGCCATCCAGGCCGTGCCATCTGCCTGGTCGATATGGCCGCCAGTCGGTAGTGGCCGGCTACGATCGAATAGGCCGATGTTGTCCAAGCCAAGGAACCCACCCTGGAAGACATTGTTGCCGTCCTTGTCCTTCCGGTTGACCCACCAAGTGAAGTTGACCATGAGCTTGTGGAACACGCGCTCAAGGAACTGCAGGTCGCCACGCCCATCGTGCAGCTTACGGTCCATCTGGAACACGCGCAGCGTCGCCCAGGCCTGCACCGGTGGGTTGACGTCGCCGAAGTTCCACTCATAGGCAGGAATCTGGCCGCTCGGATGCATGTAGCGCTCACGCGTGAGTAGTTCGATCTGCCGCTTGGCAAAGTCGACGTCGATCAGTGCGAGCGGCAGACAGTGGAACATCGTGTCCCAGGCCGCGTACCACGGATACTCCCACGTATCTGGCATGGACAGGACATCGGCGTTGTGGAGGTGGTCCCAATCCGCATTGCGTCCGTGTTTGCGCGCGGCAGGAGGGGGCGGTTGCCCGGGGTCTCCGGTGAGCCACTCGTGGACGTCATAGTAGTAGAACTGTTTGCACCAGATTATCCCGGCCAGGGCCTGTCGCTGCACCAAGCGTGCATCCGCAGCGGGGATCTCGCGCTGCATGCGCGCGTAGAACTCGTCGGCCTCGCGTTGCCGTGTGGCGAACGTCGCGTCGAAGCTGGCGAACCCGGACGAACTCGCGGTCGGTCGTAGACGGGCTCGAACGACCATGGAGTGGCCCGGCCGAACGACGGCGTGGTAGTGGGCCGCCGCCTTGGTCCCGCGGCGTTCCGGGTTTACGGCCTCCTGCGCTCCGGTGCGGACTCGGCGATCGATTCCGTCCTTGAAGAAGCCTTTAGTGTCCATGCCGAACAAGTGGCGAACGTTGGTGTCGTTGTCGCAGAAGTGGAGTTCGGGCGAGCCGTCGGCCTCATAGAAGAGCGGCGGCAACGCGTGGTGCTCGACCGCGATCTCACCGCGGGGAGTTGCGCGGAGGAGCGGCCGCTTGGCGTGCCTTTCCCAAGACCACGTGTTGCGAAACCAAATGTGCGGCAGCACGTGGAGTTCCGCCGCGTCCGGTCCGCGATTGTGCGCGGTGATGCGCACCAGGATGTCGTCGACGCCGGCGCGCGCGTATTCGATGAAGACGTCAAAGTAGCGGTCCTCGTCGAAGAGTCCGAGGTCGAGCGGACCGGCCGCGGGCTCCTGCTTACCGCGTCGGGCGTTCTCCTCGACCAAAGCGTCATAAGGGAAGGTCGCTTGCGGATACTTGTAGAGCATGCGCAGGTAGGAATGCGTTGGCGTTGCGTCCAGGAAGTAATACAGCTCCTTGACGTCCTCGCCGTGATTGCCCTGCGCGTTGGTCAGGCCGAACAGGCGCTCCTTCAGGATGCGATCGCGTCCGTTCC
>CAYSWE010000251.1:0-7211 GCA_964434515.1 uncultured Phycisphaerales bacterium
GAACCGATAGTCCATGATAATTCGATACCTACCGCTCCTCTTGCCGCTTGTTCTCGTTCTTCCGGCTCACGCGCAGCGCGACACCGTGCGGCTCGTAGACGGGACGACGAAGAGCCGCGTGATCGTCCTCGACTACACGTTCAAGGAGTTGTCGTTCAAGGAGCGGCGGGTCGAGTCGACGCTGCCTCGCGAGCAGATCCTCAGTGTCAAGCTCGGTCAGACCCGGATCAAGAAGGCGCTCAAGGACGCGCACAAGTCGGTGACCGACGAGGACTGGGGCACCGCGTTCCAGCGCTACATGAAGGCCGCGGACGGGTTTGCCAAGGACAAGCGGATGCAGCCGTTCGCGCAGTTTGCCTATTGGGAAGCCTTTCAGATTGCCCTCAAGCACGAGGGCTCCAAGGAGGATTTGGCCGAGGCGCTCGCCGGCATCCAAAAGGACGAGGACTCGGCGTTCTTGCCGAACATATGGGAATACCGCATCCGGGTCTCGCGCCAGAAGGCTGGCAAAGATCGGAAGCGGATCGAGGCTCACAAGAAGCTGGTTGCCCAGTACCGAGACTTCATCGACGAGCAGGGGTTAGCCGAGCGCTACAAATGCGAGGCCGATCTCTACGCGATCGACGCGTCCGCAGCGCTCAAGGAGATCGACGCGAAGAAACTGCAGGATCGACTCACGAGGCTCTTGCCGCGAGTCGAGGGGAGCTATCCGGATCTCGCGAATCGCGTCAACCTGGAGTTCGCTTACGCCGTGCTCGCGGAGGGCAAGCTGGCCGACGCGCGCAAGCTGTTTTCCGAGATCGAAGCAAGCGCGGTCGCCGATGATACGACCAAGGCGCGGGCGCTGGTCGGTCGTGCCCACGTTTGGTTGCGCACCGGCCGCGACGCCGAGAACGGCAAGAAGGCGCTCATGGATTTCATGCGCGTTCCGATTTTGTATCCCGATGCCGATATCGAGGCCATCGGTGAGGCACTCTACTACGCGATGCAAGCCTACCGTCAGTGGAACGGGCCGGACGCCCGGGCCAACATCACTCGCCTGCGCAGTCGTCTGAAGCTCCGTTACGGCGACAGCACCTGGGCGAAGAAGTAGCTGGCGCGATCTCCGCATGCGTAGCGGCGGCCGGGGGCGCGTCCGAGCGTGGGTCGATCGCGTGGCGTTCGAATGCGTGCGTCGTGGGGTCGGGGCAGTGTTTTGCCTCTATTTCGGCTTGCGGGTCGAGGGTCGCGTGCCGGTGCGCGGGCCACTGGTCCTGATTGCCAACCACGCTTCGTTTCTGGATTCGTTACTCGTCGGCGTAGTGGCTCGCCGCCCCGTGCGTTTCTTGATGACAGATCTCTATGCCAACGTGCGTGGGATGCGTTGGTTCCTGCGTTGGCGCGGCGTCATCTTCGTGCGTGAAGATGGCAAGCACCGCAAGTCGATGCTCCAGCAGGCGATTCGGGCACTGCGCGATGGCGAAGTGATTGGCATCTTTCCCGAGGGCGAGATTTCGTCGGACGGCCAACTCCTGGAGCTCCAGCCCGGCGCGGTAGCGCTGGCGCTGCGCGCTGGCGTCGACGTCGTTCCGATTGGTATCTCGGGGGCCTACGCCGCACTACCGCGCCACCGGTGGTTTCCGCGGCCGGCCAAGATTCGCGTGCGGATCGGGCGGCCGATTCCGGCCGAGGACCTGCAACCCAGGGCCATGTCGCGGCCCAAGCGGCTTGAGTTCGGCCGCGCCCGGCTACGCCGCGCGTTGGCGTCGTTGGTGGGTTGACACCGCGCGCGCTCAGGACAGCAGTCTGCCCAGGACCTGGCTCACGAGTTTGCCGTCCGAGACCGCGCGGTAGCGCTCCATCCACGCCTTCATGAACTTGCCTTGCTCCTTACGCGAGTCGATGCCGAGCTCGGCGAGCAGAGCGCGCGCCTTGTCCTCGATCTCGGCTTCGGTCAGGCGCTGCGGCAGATAGGCTTCGACGATGGCGGCTTCGCTTGCCTCCTGCTCGGCGGTCTGGGTGCGGCCAGCCTGCCGTGCAGCCTCGGCGGCTTCGCGGCGCATCTTGGCCGAGCGCCGCAGGACCGCTTGCTCCTCGGCTTCTTCCAGGGTGTCGCGGTTGAGCTTGATCTGCTCGTTCGTAAGGTCGGCGATCACCATGCGGATGACCCCGAGGCGCTGCTTCTCGCCCGCCTTGAGTGCGGTCTTGAGATCCGCGGTGAGCTTTGTCTGGAGTGGTCCGCTCATGGCGTCGTGTCCTCGGGTTGGTCGTCGTCGGACGCGTCTGCGATGGAGTCGTCGATATCATCGTTGGGGACGCGCGCGCAGGAGGCGAGTGCATCGCCTTCCTTGAGCGTGATCACGCGCACACCCTGCGTGGCGCGTCCGATCTCGGAGATTCCGTTGGTCGGTGTCCGGACCACCATGCCGCCGATCGTCGTCATCATGGTCTCGTCGCCTGGCGCTACGGCGAGCACCGTGACGACCGGGCCGTTGCGCTCGGTTGTTTTGATGTTGATGATGCCCTTGCCGCCCCGGCCTTGCAGGCGGTACTCCGCGAGCGCTGTGCGCTTGCCGTAGCCCTTGCGGCAAATCGTCAGGATCGACTCGTCTTCTTTGGCGACGACGAGGGAGACGACCTCGTCGCCCGGCCGCAGTCGAATGCCACGCACGCCGCGGGCGACGCGGCCCATCGGCCGCGCGTCCGCTTCGTCGAAGCGGATCGCCTGGCCGTTCTTGGTAGCCAGGATGACGCTGTCGTGATCCCGCAGCAGGCGGACGCCGATCAAGCGATCGCCTTCGTCGAGCGTCACCGCCCGAATGCCGTTCTCACGCGGGCGCGAGTATGCTGCGAGCACCGTCTTCTTGACGTAGCCCTGCTCGGTCGCGACCAGCAGGTAGCGGTCATCGAAGATGTTGACGCGCAGGATCTCCTCGACGCGCTCGTCGTCCTCCTGCAGGTCGATGATGTTGACGAGCGAGCGGCCGCGCGAGGCCCGGTTGAGTTCCGGCAGCTGATATACCTTGCGCCAATAGGCCCGCCCCTTGTTGGTGAAGAACAACAAGTAGTCCTTGGTGGAGGCGATGAAGACGCGCTCGAGAAAGTCCTCGTCCTTGATGTCGCCGGCGATGACCCCGACGCCGCCGCGCCCCTGGCTGCGGTAGTTTTCGAGGGGCACGCGCTTGATGTAGCCCCTGTGGCTCACCGTGACCGCCATCGGCTCGTCTTCGATCAGCGCTTCGATGTCGATTCCCTTGCCAACCTCTTCGTTGTTGATCTCGGTGCGGCGATCGTCGCCGTAGCGCTCGACCATCTCGTCCATTTGCTCGCGGATGACGCTGTAGATCAGGGTTACGTCGCCGAGCATGGCCTCGTAGCCGGCGATCTCGGCCAGCAACTCCTGATACTCCTTCTCGAGCTTCTCGATCTCGAGGCTCGTGAGCCGTGCGAGTCGCATGTCGAGGACGTGGCGCGCCTGGACGTCGCTGAGTTCGAATCGCGCCTTGAGCGCCTCGCGTGCGTCGTCCACCGAACGACTCGACTTGATGATTTCGACGACCTCGTCGATGTTGGCCAGGGCGATGCGCAGGCCTTCGATCAGGTGCTTGCGATCGAGCGCCCGTTGCAGCAGGTAGCGCGTCCGCCGCGTGATCACGTCGACGCGATGGTCGCGATACGCCTCGAGCAGCTGCTTGAATGGCATCGTCTTCGGCTGACCGCGGTCGAGCGCGAGGTTGATGATCGAGAACGTCGATTGCAGCGGCGTGAACTTGAAGAGCTGGTTGAGCGTGACCGTCTCGTCGTCGACCGCCTTCTTCAGTTCGACCACGAGTCGCAGGCCGACCCGCGCGTTGGTCTCGTCGTTGACGTCCGAGATCGTCTCGATCCGGCCGCCCTTCACCGCGTTGACGATGGACTCGACGATGCCGAGGATCGTCGTTTGATACGGAATCTCCGTGAAGACGATGTACTTGCGGCCGCGCTTCTCTTCGATGTGGTGTCTTGCGCGCACCGTGATCAAGCCGCGACCCGTCGTGTAGGCCTGGTGGATCCCCGAGCGCCCCATGATGATGCCGCCGGTCGGGAAGTCCGGTCCGGGAGTCAGCTTGAGCAGTGCTTCGGGCGTCACGTCCGGATCGTCGAGCAGCGCGCGGAGTGCCGCGCCGACCTCACGCAGATTGTGCGGCGGGAGGCTGGTCGCCATGCCGACCGCGATGCCTGAGCTGCCGTTGCAGAGCAAGTTGGGGAAGCGGCCCGGAAGGACCAACGGCTCGTCGCGGCTGTCGTCGTAGTTGCGCGCGAGGTCGACCGTGTCCTTCTCGAGATCCTCGAGCATGTGCACGGACGCCTGCGACAAACGCGCCTCGGTGTAGCGCATGGCCGCCGGGTTGTCGGGTCGGTTGCTACCGAAGTTGCCCTGTTTGTCGACGAGGATGTAGCGCGAGTTGAACGTCTGCCCCATGCGGACGAGCGTCGGATAGACGACGGACTCGCCGTGCGGATGGTAGTTGCCGGAGGTGTCGCCGCAGATCTTGGCGCATTTGCGATGTTTGCCGCGAGGGCCGAGCCCGAGGTCGTGCATCGCCAGCAGGATGCGTCGCTGCGACGGTTTGAGCCCGTCCCGAACATCGGGCAGCGCGCGCGAGTGGATGACGCTGAGGGCGTACGTCAGGTACGACTCCTGCATCTCCTTTTCGAGAAGGAGGGGAACGGGTTCGCGCGGTGTTGGTGTTTCTTCGTCAGCCATCGTCACCCTTCAGCGTCAAAATGCGTGCGGGGATCGTGCCTGGGTTCCGTGCGGTACGCCCGCTTCATCAACCCTCCCTGACCCCCTCGGTAAGGCCGATGATTGTCGCCGATTCGTTGGTGTTATACAACGCTTGCTCTCGCTAGTTTGCGTTTGTAAGTGTTTGTAGATAGCAAGGTTACGTTGGTGCCCCCGGCGCTTTGTCGCTCGTCGCGGAAGCTTCTCCCGGAACGGGCGCCTGGAGTCGCGACGCGCGATCGGGCAGAGTGGAATGGCCGGCGGTTCGCGGGCGGGAGTCCGGGTGTGTGCGCGGCAGGTTGACGACGCGGGAGAGGATCGAGGAGAGGATGCGAAGAGTCACTGCCGCCGTCTTGGCATCTGCCGTGATGCTGCTTGGAGCTGCCTGCAGTCCCAACCCGTATCCCGGCGAGACTGGGAAGATTCTGCATGTCAGCCTGCGACTGCATCCCAAGAGCTTTGATCCGCCGAGCATCGAGGAGGAGGGGTCCGGAAAGTGCGCTGCCCACGTCTACGACGGCCTGCTCATGTATCATCCGTTCGCACGGCCCTACAAGCTGATTCCGGCGCTCGCCAAGTCGATGCCGGAAGTCAGTGCGGACCAACTGACCTACACGTTCGAACTCAAGCGCGGACTCAAGTTTTGCGATGACCCGTGCTTCACGGCGACCGACGGCAAGTCGCGGGAAGTCACTGCCGAAGACTTCGTCTGGTGCTTCAAGCGCTTCGGCCACCCGCGCACCCAGGCCAAGGGCTGGTGGTTGTTCGATGGCAAGATCCTGGGATTCAACGAATGGCGCGAAGCCCGCAAGAATGACGTGCGTGCGCTGTTCGCCGCCCATCAGCCGATCGATCCCTTGGTTGGGATCGAAAAGCCGGTCGCGGGCATCACGGCTCTGGGGCGTTACAAGCTGCGTTTGCGTCTGACCAAGCCGTATCCACAGTTGCTCTGGGTGTTGGCGATGCCCTACGCTTCGGTGTATCCGCACGAGGCCATCGCCTATTACAAGGACGAGTACCGCAATCATCCGGTCGGCACCGGGCCGTTCCGCGTCAAGCGGTTCAATCCCGTGTACCGCGTCGTGCATGAGCGCAACGCGAATTTTCGCGACGAATGGTTTCCGGATCCGCGCAACAAGCCCGAGGATCGCATCGAAGGCTGGGACTGGCAGGCCGACGAGAAGCGCGGCCTGCTGAAGAACGCCGGCAAGAAACTCCCGTTGCTCGATGGTATGGAGATTCGCTTTATCCTCGAGGACCAGCCGCGATGGCTCTACTTCAACGCGGGCTACTCGGACTTTCTCAATCCGCCGAAGGACAACACCGAGGAGGCGATCGTCGGCGGCGAACTGTCCGATGAGATGAAGGCGCGCGGTGTTCGCGTCGACCCCTGGCCCGAGCTGGGCACCGTCTATGCCGCGCTGCGCACCGACGACCCTGTGTTGTCCAACGTCCAGCTGCGCCGTGCGATGGCGCTTGCCTACGATCATGCCTGGACCGTCAAGCACCTCTATGGCGGTCAGGCCATCGTGGCGACTTCCCTGATTCCGCCGGGTGTTGCTGGCTATGACCCGGACTATCATCCGTATCATCGCAGCGATGGCAAAGCACAGCTCGACAAGGCCCGGGAGTACATGATCAAGGCGGGTTATCCGGGCGGGATCAACCCGAAGACCGGCAAGCGGCTGCGCTTGACCTTCGACAACTCCGGTGCGGGGGCGACACAGAAGCAGTTCGCCGAGCGGTTCAAGCATGAGATGCGGCAGATCGGCATCGACGTCGTGGAGCTCGTCAATACGTTTCCTCAGCTGGTCGAGAAGATGCGAACCCGCAACTACCAGGTCACAAGCCTGGCCTGGGGGTTCGACTATCCCGATGCGCAGAATATTCTGCAGTTGCTCTACGGGCCCAACGAGGCGCCCGGGATCAATCGCACGAACTTCAAGAACGCCGAGTTTGATCGGCTTTACGAGAAGGCGAGTGTGCTCGAGGATGGCCCGGAGCGGACCAAGCTCTATGTGCGGATGGCGCACATCGTCGGCGACGAGGTCCCGTGGATCACGCGCACACATAGGATTCGTCAGAACCTCCAGCATGCGTGGCTCAGCGGTTTTCGATACACGGAGACGAGCTATCAGTACTGGCGTTACGCCGACGTCGATGTCCAGTTGCGCAACGCGAGTGTCGAGGAGTGGAACAAGCCGACGTGGTGGCCGGTGTGGGTGCTGGCCCTCTCCTTCGTCGCTCTCGTCGGCAGTGCCGTGCTTGGCGGAGGACGCCGCATATGATCGTGTTCGTCCTCAAGCGCATTCTCTATAGCATCCCGGTCCTCCTGGGAGTCGCGGCGATCACGCTGGCTCTGTTCGACGTGGCGTCTGGAGACCCAGTCGCGATCAAGCTCGGCAAGAATCCCAAGGAGGCCGACGTCCGGGCTTTGCGCGAGGAGATGGGGTTGAATGACACTCTC
>CAYSWE010000252.1:0-7186 GCA_964434515.1 uncultured Phycisphaerales bacterium
GCGCTCGATCTGCGACACCGCGCTCGTGGAGATGCCGAGGCGCCGCGCGAGCTCATCCGCGGCGATCTCCAAGGACGGCTCGCGGCTGACCGCGAACCCGACGATGCGCGCACCGGCCGCCGTGAAATGCGTAGCGAGAAACGGACCGAGTCCCTGATGTACCCGACGCGGGCCGACTAGGCCGATCCGTGGCGCGGTTGGCGAGTTTCTTGGTCGTGGCATGCGTTGCTGCGGCTGGAGCAGTAGCTCGCTCCGATCATCCGACGTTGCTCTGCCGCGCGCACGTAGTTTTCGCGGCGGCGCACTACTCGTGGCGCGCGATCTGGCGCACGGCCGCGGCGAAGTCGGCGCGGGACCGCAGTCCGGCCAGGCGAGCGTCATCGAGGCGGGCGCGGTCGTCGAAGCCTGCCTGGATGGCGGCCTTCAGGCGCGCGACAGCGGATCGGGCATGACGTTCGGCAGCCTTCGAACTGCCAGCGTGGGTGGCGAGCGTAGCCGCGGCTGCGAGTGCGCACGCGGCTTCGAACTGCGCCGCTGCATCGGTGGGGAAACTGCGGGCCAAGGCTCTCGCACACTGGGCGGCCTTGGCGTGGTCGTGCTTGGCGAGCAGCGCAGCAAGCAGGCGGACCAACGCCTCCTGATGGCGTTGGCGCGCCGTCGATCCCGGTCGGCGAGCAGCGCGGCGCCACAGCCCGATCGCAGCCTCCAAGCTCTCGATTGCGTCTTGGTCGCGTCCGGCAAGGGACAAGATCTCGGCTCGGAGTTCGTGCGTACGGGCCGAAACGAATGGCCAGCTTGCGCTCTTCGGGTAGCGTTCGAGTTGGGTGGCCTGGACGGCGAGAGCGGCCTCGCACGCGGCGTTGGCCCGCGCTGTGAGGGCCTGCCGTTGCGCGTCTGTCGCCGCACCTCGGGCGCACACGAGGAGCGTTCTTGCAGCTGCCTCCTTGGAGGGCCAGTCGTGCTCGCGCAGATCCGCGAGCTCGCCGGCGATCGCCGCCGCGTCCACGAGCTGGTTGCGGCGGACATAGACCTTGGCCAGCGAAGTGAGCGCGTCCCGCAACACACGCCAGCCCAGGGTTCGCTCCGGGTCCAGGCGGATCCCGCGGCGCAGTCGAGAGATCGCTCGCGTGAGGACGTCTTGCGCCGCACACAGTTGGTTTCGTTCCACGAGAAACGCGCCCCACTGAGTGCCCGCGTTTGCCGCCGCAAACAAGACTCGCGGACTCTCTGGCGCGCGCGCCACCGCCTCGTCGTGGACCTTGGCAGACAGAAGGAATTGTCGTTGGCTCTCCTCGAAACGATGGGCACTGCGGTGAAGGCTAGCGAGACAGCTGTAGGCGAGCCCGAGATGGAGAACGTGCTTATCGTCCAGGGGCATCCGTGGATTGGTGAAGATGCTCACGGCTCGTTCCAGGTGACGGCGAGCGCTGTCCAGCCGCTGCGTGGACCCGAAGCGGGCCATGTTGGTAGCCACTCGCCCAAACTCGAGCAACGTCGAGGCGAGCCCAAGCTGGTAGTTCCGTACCCACGGGTAGGCGCTGCTGAGTCGTTCCCAGAGTGCGATCGCAAGACGTTCGTGCGAGCGTCCGGCATTCAGGTCGCCGCGGCTCTCGGCCACTGCGAGGCTCGTGTAAACGATGGCAAGCTGCTGGGAGTAGCTCGGCGTGCTGGGAAACTCCTTCGTCAGAGCTTGCCAGATCGCTTCGGCCTTGCGGCCCGATTGGACAGCCTCCCGGCGTCGTCCGGTGAGGTGGTAGAGCCGCATGAACGCACCGTGCATGTCCGCGATCGCCATGCGAAAGGGAACGCTCTGCGGCAGCGCACCGGAGCGCCGGTCCGCGCGTTGCTTGGCCCGGTCCAGTGCCTTCTCTGCGTCGGCCGTAAGACCGCGCCGCAGATGGATGTCTGCAAGGGCACAGAAGCTTCGGATCAACCGCACCGTCGCGGCCGCGACGGACGGCGTTCTGTCAGCGAGTCTCGCCGAGGTTCGCACGGAGGCCTCGTAGGCCGCGATCGATCCAGCCGGGTCTGTAAGCTGCAACAAGGACGCAAGGCTTGCCTGAAGCTTCGCGATTCGGAGTGGAAGCTCCGTGCCCGAGGGATCGAGGGCAGCGGCCCGTTTCAGGAACCTGATTCCACGAACGAAGCTCGCGTGCGCCGCTTCGAGGTCGCCGAGCTTCTGCGACAGGGCGCCGGATCGATGGTGCAGTTCTCCGAGCGCGCTGAGGACAGCGAGGTGATCGAAGGTGTCGCCGATCCCGGCCAGGATCGTCGCCGCGTGCGCGTAGGCCCTGCCGGCCTTGTCGTCATCGCCGAGCATCGATCGGATCGTGCCGACGCGGATGTAGGCGCGTGCCGCGTCGAGGCGGACCTGAGGGTCGTTCCCGCTGGTCGCGAGGAAAGCCTGGTGTAGGCGCAGCGCTTCCTCCAGCAGGTCCCTCCGCACCTGTTCCATCCGCGGGATGTGGGCCAGGTCTTCCTCTCCGACTTTGGAGAGCATCGTGTCGACGGCCCGCCGGGCCTGTCGAAAGTGGGTCTCCGCGAGCCGTCGGGCGGACGCTTCGTCGGCTTGACTGGCGCGTGCCTGGGTCCAGAAAACCAGGCTCACGACCAGGCCGCCAAGCAGTGCGGCCAGTGCCGCGGTAGCACCGGCGAATGCGATGCGGTTTCGTCTCACGAACTTCGCGAACCGGTAGGCGCGGCTCGGCGGACTGGCGGTAACGGGTTCGTGATTCAGGTGACGTTGCACGTCGGTCGCGAGATCGAGCGGCGTGCTGTAGCGCCGACCTCGGTCCTTCTCGAGCGCCTTGAGTGTGATCCAGTCCAGATCGCCGCGCAGCAGCCGTCGCAGCGACCCGGAGTCGGTCTGTCGTGCCCGCGCAATGTCGGTCGACTCGGGCGTGTCTTCCGACACGCGCGAACTCGGACTCGGGGCTTCCTCTTCCTTGAGGATGCGCTGCACCGCGTCGAGTCCAGAGCCGCGGAGACGTTCGGGTGCGAAAGGCAACGAACCTGTCAAGAGTTCGAACAGGACGACTCCAAGCGAGTAGACGTCCGTGCGTGAGTCGATGTCGAGCGCGTCGCGATCGGCTTGTTCGGGACTCATGTATTCGGGTGTGCCGAGCATGTGTCCGAGTCGCGTATGCAGAGTCGGCGACTGCGTTGTCCCGTAGGCCGCCTTGGCGACACCGAAGTCGATGATCTTCGCCGCTGGCCTGCCGTCTTGTTCCATGACGAGGATGTTCGCCGGCTTCAGGTCGCGGTGAATCACACCCTTGTGGTGCGCATGCTGAACCGCGTCGCACACGTCGATGAATAGTCGCAGTCGAGCTCGCGTCGTTAGGGCGTGGCGATCGCAGTAGTCGGTCAGAGGCAGACCCGGAACATACTCCATCGCGAAGTAGGGTCGTCCGTGGGGGGTGATCCCTGCATCGAAGATCCTCGCGATGGACGGATGGTTCATCACGGCGAGTGCCTGCCGCTCGATGGCGAAGCGCGCCAGGAGTTCGTGACTGTCCATGCCGGGCTTGATCACCTTGAGCGCGACGCGGCGCCGTACCGGTGCGCGCTGCTCGGCAAGGTAGACCGTGCCCATGCCGCCGTGGCCGATCGGCTCGAGGATGCGATACGGACCGAGCTCGCGGGGCGCCTCCGAACTCGGCGGGCCAAGGAGCCCCTGCTCCGCGAGGTCGGCGAGCCGCGCCCGAACCTGGCTTGCCAGGCGCGGGTGTTCGTCGCAGATTCTGCGAACTCCAGCCTGCCCTTCGACCTCCAGTGCGAGGATGCAGCGCGCAACGAGGTCTTCGATCGCCTCGGTGCGTTCGACTCCAGCTCGACTCGGTTTTCTCTCCACGATCCGGGATCCACCCTCTTTCTTAGGACCGTGGTACTATGCCACGTCTGCGCCTCCTCAGTGCTCGGAAGGGCCCGCGCAAAGAAACTTCCAGCGTTGCGCTCCCTCGGCGAGACCTAGCTCGACCCCGCCGCTCGCGTGTTAGGCTCCAGTGCTCCGTGGTCCTCTATCTCGCGGCCGCGCTCGTGGGCGCATCCGGCCTCACTTACCAACTGCTTGCGGTCCGCCGTTTTGGCGAGGTCCTTGGTCTTGGCGCGCACGCGGTTGCCATCGTGCTCAGCCTGTTCCTGCTGGGCTTCGGCGTGGGGGCCGCATGGTGCGGCCGGCTCGTGGATCACGGTTGGTCCGGGCGGCGACTCTTCTTGTTCCTGCAGGCCGCGCTCGTGGTCTATGCGGTGGGGTTTTGCCCGTGGATGTCGGGCTTGGAAGAACTCTACCTGCGCATCCTGCCGGCCGAGGCGCCGAGTCCGCTCGTCACTGCGGTCCAGTCGTTGGTCGCGGCGTTGGGGCTGGCGCTGCCGAGCCTCGCGCTGGGCGGAACCGTTCCCGCGCTCGCCGCCTGTGCGACGTCGCGTTCGGCGGACGTCGGGGGCGTGCTGGCGCGCTGCTACGCGGCTGACACGCTCGGAGCGGCGGGGGGCGCCTGGTTGACGACGTTCGTGCTGCTGCCGGTCGGAGGTGTATCGGCGTGCCTGGTAGCGGCGGCGGCGGCGAGTCTGCTTGCGGCGCTGCTCGTCGCGCGTCGCGGCGGCGCCAGCGCCACGCGTGGCGCTGGCGAGGATGGAGGCCAGCTCCCGGCCGAACCGGCCGGCGTCACGCTGCGCGTCCTGCTCTTTGCTGCGTTTGCTAGTGGCTTCGCCGGCCTGGGGCTCGAGTCGCTTTGGACGCGCGCCCTGGCCATGCGCTTGTCGAGCACGGTCTACAGCCTGGCACTCGTGCTGACCGCGTTCCTGACCGCGTTGGGCCTCGGGAGTCTGTGCGTCAGTTGGCTCGACCGTCGCGGTTGGGTCACGCGCGGCACGGTTGGCACGGCGCTGCTCGGCGCCGGGCTCGCCGGCCTGGCGTCGATGCGCCTTCTCGCCGCGATCGACCTCCCGGCGGCATCGTCGCCGAGCCTCACGGGTCTGCATCGTCGCGAGTTGTTTGCGGCGTTTGGGGTGATGCTCGTGCCTTGCCTGGGTCTGGGCGCGACGTTTCCGATGCTTGCCAAGCTCGCGCACCGCAGCATGAAGAGCTTCGGCCGGGACCTCGGCCGGGTCTACCTCGCCAACACGTTGGGCGCAGTGCTGGCGCCGCTCGTCGTCGTGTTCGTTCTCGTGCGGGCAGTCGGTCTGAGCATGGCGATCACCGCGACGGCCGCCCTGCCCTTGGTCGCCGCCGTGGCGATGCTGCGTCTGGCCGGGCGCGCGGCGCTCTTCGCCGCGGCGCTGGCCGTGATCGCGCTGCTCGTGCTGCCGACCGATCTGCGGCGTTGGCGGCACGCGGTCGGCGACGAGTTGATCGACTACCGCGATGGTAGCGCCGCGAGCGTGGCGGTCGTTCGCGGCCGGGATGGAGATGTCGCGCTCTACCTCGATTTTGCCTATCGCTTGGGGACGCGCGCCGCGAGCTTTCCGCAACGTCGGCAGGGTGTGCTGCCGGTGCTTCTGCACCCGGATCCGAAGCGCGCGCTGTTTCTCGGCGCCGGGACCGGGACGTCGGCAGGAGCGGCGGCCGCGCTCGGGGACGTGGCCGTCGACGTGACCGAGATCGTGCCGGAAGTCGTGGCGATGCTGCCGCATTTTGCCAACGCCAACTTCGGCTTATCGGACCGAGCACGACGCGATCCACGGATCCGCATCCTTCCGGTCGATGCGCGCCACTATGTGCGGCGTACGCGGCATCGCTATGACGTGGTTGTCGCCGACGTGTTCATGCCGTGGTTGGCCGGCGAGGCGAAGATGTACACCGTCGAACACTTCGCCGCTCTGCGCGCGGTGCTCGAGCGTGGCGGCCTCGTGTGTCAATGGTTGCCGCTGTTCCAGATGTCGGAGCAGACGCTGGCGTCGGTCGTCGCGACGTTTTGCTCGGTGTTTCCGCAGGTTGACGCTTGGTGGGCTTACTTCAATGTGGAGACGCCGGTGCTGGGCCTCTTTGGTTCCGCCGCGCCGCGGACGCTGACGCGTGTGGCGCTCGATCGAGCTTTGAGTCGCGCTGGTCGACACAATGTGCTTCACGCCATTGCGTTGACCGAGGCCCGCGGCGTTGCATCGCATTGGCTGATGGGGCGCGAACGCCTGCTGCGCTGGGCAAAGCAGGCGCCGATCGAGACGCGCGCGCGGCCGCGGCTCGAGTTCTTGGCGCCGGACGCGATGCTGATTGCGCCCTACGCGCGCGCCAAAGCCTGCCTCGGTTCGTTGCTTCGGGCCGCCGAGGGTGCAGCCGCGACCCGTCCGCTGGCTGCCCTCGGCAGCGACGTGCACGGCCGGGTCTTGGCTGGCGCGCGCGTCATGCGGGCGCGCTTCGCCGTGCGCTACGCGCAGGACACCGCGACGGCGATCGGCGAACTCGCTGCCGCGATCCGCGCCGACGGCGAATGGAACCTCGCGGCCCGTGATCTCGAACTCCAGCTGCAGGCAGCACTCGCCGCCAAGCAATACGCGGCGCTCGAACTTGGCGCCCGCGCAATGCAGACGAGCCGCCGCGTGCGTGCGGTCGGCCACTACTACGCGGCGCGCGCGGCGCTCGCAAAGGGGGATCGCCGTCGCGCGTTGCGCGAGGCGCGTGCGGCGCAGCGTCTGCGACCGAGCGAGACGACGTTCCGGGAGCTTGTACGAACCCTTGGGGGGTAGTTGTCGGCAATTTGGTGACAATGGCCTCGTTTGGATCTCGCGAGTTGGCTCCGGACCAACCCGGTCCTTGTCGTTACTCTGGTTGCAACCGCCGTGGTCCCCCGGCGCCGCACGTCAGGTTCAGCTGAAGGAGTCACGATGCAGAAAACTCGAGTTGCCGCCGCGATCGCTATGTTGACGGTCGCAGTCGTTGGCCAAAGCCGAATCATCATCGTCGATGTTCAGAACCGTCCCGGGACGAACTACACCGACCTTCCGGCGGCGGTGGCCGCAGCCAAGAGTGGGGATCGGCTTCGCGTTCGGGCCGGTATCTATAGGGGGTTCGTCACCAACAAGGGGATCGCAGTCTTCGGCGATCCGGGAGTCCTGATCGGGTACGGCAGTAGGATCGGGGAATCCGTGCGTGTCGTGGGGCTTGCCAAGGGGCAGTCGTTTCGACTTTCGGGGATCGCATTGGGGGTGAAGTTCACGGGCCTGACACTCCCGTTCGTTGCCAGGGACT